>JBNKGN010000162.1:0-7455 GCA_050289845.1 Crocinitomicaceae bacterium
TATGGATGCTTTGCAGAAATAGGTGCGGGGCAAGAAGTTGCTGCAAACTTTTTCAAAGCAGGAGGGAGTTCTGGAACCATTGCACACTCACAATCGGCTTACGACATGAAAGTGTCAGATTCCATGTACGGTGAAGCACAGCGATATGTTTGCGAAGAGCGTTTGCTCACAATGATTGAAACGGAGTACGAGACAATGAAACGTCGCCTCCCGAATAAATTTGCGGAATCCCGCTTTTTTGCGTTCTGTAATACGGTTGAATCACTGAATTACCACAAAACCAATCAAGGTCACGGTTGGGTAGGAGTGCGCTTTCAAAAGGATTTAGGTGCAGCGCCAAACGACGTTATTTTGCACGTAAAAATGCACGATAACAGTCACAAAGCACAACAGGAAGCCTTAGGAATTTTAGGCGTTAATTTGATTTATGCCTGTTATTTCAGTAACCAGGATCTGAACGAGTTTTTGAACAGCCTGGTACATCGATTGCCACGTGATCGCATGGAAATTGATATGCTCCGTGTTTCGGGTCCGGATTTCGAAGATGTCGATAATCGTATCATCGCATTGAATCTTGTAAAACGTGGAATCACAGATGCAACGATGTTCGATTTAAGTGGCAACGTTTTGCAACCTGCATCGGCGTTGTACAAAAAGAACATTCTTTTGATGCGTGGACGTTTTCGCCCAGTAACAAAAGTGCACATTGATATGATCGAACGCGGCGAAGAACTCTTCTTAAAAGAAGATGGAATCAAACCTGAAAACGTGCGGGTCATTTTTGAATTGACTTTGAAGGATTTAACGGCCGATGGGAAAATTTCAGACAAAGATTTTGTGGATCGTGCTGAATTGCTTGGAACCTTAGGTTACACCGTGATGATCTCCAATTATCTGAAGCATTATAAAATGGTCGATTACCTCTCAACGATTGCGCGCGGTCAGAAAATGGGAGTGATTGTTGGCGTCTATAATTTGCAAACGATTTTTGACGAACGCTATTACGACAATCTTCGTGGAGGATTATTGGAAGCTTTCGGACGTGGCTTTGGACACAATGTAAAAATGTTTGTGTACCCTGCAAATAACGTGGAGACCGGGGATATTTACGACTTAAATAATTTCCGAATTCCCGACAATTTAAAAGGCTTGTTGCAATACATGCGCGACAATAATAAATTGGCAGAGTTCGATACCTACGATCCAAAATTGCTCCATATTATGTCGGATGATGTGCTTGCCAAAATCAAAGCGAACGCATCAAGTTGGGAAGAAGACGTACCCGAAGTGGTGGTGAAAGCCATCAAATACTACGAGTTGTTTGGGTATGAAAAAAAAAGTGAAAGCGTTCATCATTAAACCGCCATGCCGCACATCAAAAATGCACTGATCCGATACCGGATTATCGATAGGTGTATTCGCAACAAATACAAACCGTTTCCCTCGAAAAGAGATTTGCGAGAAGCGTGTGAAGATGAATTGTTCGGAAGTGTTGATGGCGCGCATATTTGTGATTCTACCATTGAGAAGGACATGTTCGCCATGAGAATGGAGCATGATGCCCCGATCAAATTCAGTAAAAAAGACAAAGGATATTATTACTCCGATCCTGATTTTTCGATCAACGATATTCCGCTTACCGAAAATGATATGGAGGCCATTAGTTTTGCAGCGAAAACCTTAATGCAATTCAAAGATGTTTCCTTGTTTCGACAGTTTGGAAGCGCGATTGATAAAATCGTCGATCACGTTACTGTTTCCCAAGACGAGGATGCACGTCAGTTTATTCAGTTTGAGGCAGCTGTTGCCGATGGTGGCAATGAATTTCTAACCCCATTATTGGAAGCCATTAAGTTAAAACGATTCGTGACGTTTGATTACGCGAGTTATGTCTCTGGACAATTGAAACCTCGGAAAGTCTTGCCGCTATTATTAAAGCAATACCGGAATCGTTGGTATCTGATCTCCTTCGATGATGCGAAACAAGATTACATTACGTACGCACTTGACCGGATCGAAGAATTGGATGTCACCAAAGAGATTAGTAATCGCCCTGTGGATTTTGATCCCGACAATTATTTCAAACATGCTGTTGGAATCACAAGTGGGAACAATCATCCCGAAACCGTCCTTTTGAAAGTGGGTACCGTCGCCGCAAAATATCTCGATAGCTTACCGATTCACCCGTCGCAGAAAGTCAAAGAAATGAACGACGATCACTTTGTGTTTTCATTGTTTGTCTCTGTCACCGAAGAACTAATTCGTGAGATTTTAAGTTATGGCGGGGAAATCAAGGTTTTAGAGCCATTTTCTCTCAAGAATGAAGTGCAACGAAGAGCGAAACGCATGCTTTAAATTATGGGTTTAGACGATATGCTCCTGTGGGGGTTGCTGCGTACAAAGAACCATCATATTTAATAATGTCCCGAACGTCTTCGTTGATTAACCCTACTCTTTTCCAGCTCTGACCATCGCTCGTTTTAAAGATGTTCGTGGTGCCTCCAACGAAACTCAAGAGGTCGTTCCCGAAGACATACAATTCGTTGTCGATCCATTTGAATCCTGCGCCAAATTTCAACGTGTCCAATTTGCCAAGCGAACTTACAGAGCTCCATGTGCCCGTGTTAATATTGAACGTTTTAATCAATACATTATCATCAAAATTTCCTAATAAGTAGATTGTTGACCCAATAGACTCAATCGCATAAATGACATCGTTGGCGGTTTTGTTCGGATATTCAATTACGCCCCAATCTTGTCCTGTGAAATAGCCGAAATAACCGTTTTCACCACAGACGTAAATTTCATTGTTGGCGACGCAGCTGCCGTAAATAGCGTTCGGATTGTCTGCTGCTCCAATTGGGTTGTCGAATAGCAAGAATTCTACGTTCTTGGTGGTGATATTTGGAGCGAATTGCGGGTGATAATTGAATTCGCCGCTTACGAGTAAGGTGTCGCCCATACTTCTTAGGTGAAAAATAGACATGGGGTAGAAATCGACAAAATTCACATCTTGTGGGGTTCCAAATCCTCCTAAGCGATAAATGGAAAGCATGCTGAAACTACTGGAAACATTAAAATCTCCAGCCACATACAGGTAATTATTGTGAAGTTCCATATCGTAGATACTACCACCGATATAGTTCGCTGTTGCTACTTGGTAATATGTATCACTCCAACTAGAATAACTCAAAATTGTAGCAACATTTCCATTGGCATATTCAAAACGTCCTCCGATGTACAAAAAACCGTTGTATATACCGAATGCATATGCATCCTCGATGATTGAGATGCTCACTTTTTGCCATCCTGCGGCTTCCGTTGAAATAATGGTTCCTTCTTCATGCTCCAATTCTTTGCGGCACCCCGAAATAAGGAAAATAAGGACGCATAAAAGCCCCAATTTAGATTGAAAACCCAATTTTGACATAAGCTTCTAAATAATACGAACGAAAACAGTTTATTCGAGTCATTCGTTTAACGATATCACGAAATTCTGTGGCGTAATCATAATTGGACTTATCGATAACACTTGGATCGGAGGAATATTCCGAATTCCGAAACGCGTCTTTTCCAGCGCCAAAATGAATTCTAGTTTGAATCCCCAGATCGAGATAAGCAATGGAGTGAATTTTGACATGACCGCCAATGCCTCCGGTGATAAATCCGTTGATTACCTTTTGATTCCAGGTAGTGCGATTTTCCGTCGTTGTTACCACCAATGGATTGTCAGGATTGGTGTCTTCCGTATAAATCGTTGTAAATTCTGGTAAAATAGTATTTGATACAGCAGTCAATCCCGTTCCAATAGAGAAATACAACCCTTTTTCGTGTCCGCCATATCTGAATTTTTTAAAATTTCCTTCTACCGTGAATGCGTTCATTCGGAAGAAAAAGGAGTCAAGATATTGGTAGCCCATATTCGCATAAGGATTATACTCCTCCTTAAAAACAAGCGTTGAATTTTGGAGTCCTTTAAAGCCTAGTTGGGCCGTAAAAATCCATTTTTCAGACAGTCCTAAGGTATAGCCGCAATAAAATGCAGGGGGCAAAACACTTCCCATTGTTTTACCAGAAGTAGTGCCTTTCCTGGTTAAGATAGAAGATATTGGCCAAATCGGAGAGACTCCAATTCCTACTTCAAACGAGGAATGATTGGAGGGATTTGAATGCTCCTGCGCTCTGAGATCTGTTTTTGAACAGACGATCAGCAACAACGTAGCGGAAAACGAAAAAAACAATTTGATCATTGTTGTAGCAAAACAATTGAACGCAATATAGTAAAATCAACCATTCCTTCCTTCGCTAAAAAATGGTCTAGTTAACCTTTCTCATTATCTTTATCCATTGAAACAAAACAAGAGCATGGAATTAATTATCACTCAAAATAACGGTGTTTGCGAATTGCGATTGAACCGACCAGAAGTATTCAATTCTTTTAATAAGGCAATGGCGATGGCCTTGCAAGACGCACTCGATGCATGTGAGAATGACCCAACGGTGCGCGCCATCGTTATCACGGGAGAAGGAAAAGCATTCTGTGCAGGACAAGATTTGGCGGAAGCAACTGACCCGAACGGACCCGCGTTGGATTCCATCGTCAGAGAACATTACAATCCGATAATTCGAAAAATTCGCGCTATCGAAAAGCCAGTAATTGCCGCAGTGAATGGTGTCGCAGCAGGTGCGGGTGCAAATATCGCCTTGGCTTGTGATATCACTTTCGCAAAAGAAAGTGCCAGTTTTATTCAGGCGTTCTCGAAAATTGGGTTGATTCCAGATTCAGGAGGAACCTATTTTTTACCACGAATCGTTGGTACACAGAAAGCCCTGGCACTTATGATGACAGGGGATAAAGTCGGCGCAAAGGAGGCCGAAGCGATGAACATGATATACAAAGCCGTTGAAGACGACGCTTTCGGAACTACCGTTCAGGCTTTTGCGGAAAATCTGGCAAAAATGCCCACACGCGGTTTGGGACTTACCAAAAAGGCAGTAAATGCTTCCTTGTCGAATTCGTTGGATACCCAATTGGATATGGAAGAGAAATTGCAAACAGAAGCAGGGCAATCTTACGATTTTAAAGAGGGAGTGGCGGCATTTTTGGAGAAAAGAAAGCCCGTTTTTAAAGGAGAATAGGATTATTTATACAGGCAACAAGCAGGCCTTTAAGTTAAAAAATAAGAGATGAAAATAGGAGTATTAGGAGCAGGTACAATGGGGGCAGGGATCGTTCAGGTCGCAGCACAGAACGGTCACGAAGTGATTCTCGTGGATCTAAACGAGCAAATCTTGAACAAAGCTGAAGAGCAATTGGCGTCGATCATGAAGCGATTGGTTGTGAAAGAAAAAATCACGCAACAACAAGCGGATGCTACCATTGGAAATGTAAAATACAGCCAGGATCTTCACGCTTTTAGTGAATGTGGTTTAATCATCGAAGCGATTATTGAAGATTTAGCAATCAAATCGAAGGTGTTTGCACAATTGGAACAAATCGTACCCAAAGGATGTATCTTGGCCTCCAATACCAGTTCGCTGTCAATTGCGTCAATTGGTGCTGCGGTCGAAAACCCATCGTTGATCGTCGGAATTCATTTCTTCAACCCAGCGCCTTTAATGCCTTTGGTGGAAATTATTCCCGCAGTACAAACTTCTGAGGAGACTTTAAATACGGCGCGTGCCTTGATTGATTCCTGGGGAAAAGTAACCGTCCTTTGCAAGGATACTCCCGGATTTATCGTGAACCGTGTAGCCCGACCATTTTACGGTGAGGCGTTGCGGATTTATGAAGAAGGAATTGCGGATTTCGCGACAATTGATTGGGCAATGACAGCTCTAGGTGGTTTCCGAATGGGACCGTTTACTTTGATGGATTACATTGGAAATGACGTGAATTATACCGTTACTGAAACGGTGTTTAAAGCGTTCTATTACGATCCACGATACAAACCTTCATTTACGCAAAAACGCCATTCAGAAGCAGGGTATTTGGGGCGCAAATCGGGGAGAGGTTATTACAACTATGCCGAAGGAAGTGAACAGCCTCTACCAAAGGAAGACTCCGCACTCGGAGAACAAATCTTACGGCGTATTTTGGTCATGTTGATCAACGAGGCCATTGATGCGTTATTTCTCAATATTGGATCGAAAGAAGACATTGATCTCGCAATGACGAAAGGAGTGAATTATCCCAAAGGACTGTTGCGTTGGGCCGATGAATTGGGGCTAGATCTAGTGCTAGAACACTTGGAAACATTGTTCCACGAATATGGAGAAGACCGTTACCGACCAAGTCCACTGTTGCGTCGAATGGTGCGCAATAACGAACGTTTTTTCGAATAAATTGTACGGAGGAGTAGGATTTCGTTTCGGTTTCCTTATTTTTAATACAAAATCACTGATTATGAAAAAGGTAGGATTTGTTTTAATCGCACTCGTGTTTCTGCTGAATTCTTGCGGAGATCCTGGTCAATTGGAAGCGAAAGTGGCGTACAAGCGAGTGGATGTCGTTTTGACGGATAACGATCTTTTCAAAGGAAACATTGTCGCGGCATATTTGGACAATGAGACAAAATTCATCAAAGAAGCCAATACTTTTTTCTTGAAAGGAGTGGATGCCTACCGCAATCAAAAGATTCTTGACAGCGCTCACTATTATTTCGTTGAGTCAATTAAAAAGGAGCCTAGTGCAAAAGCTTATTTTGAATTGGGGAATGTTTTTATGGATACCAAAGATTATCCTTCGGCATTGAAGGCTTATGAAGTTGCCGAGCAATTGGATTATGAGCCCTTTTCGAAAATTCTTTACAACAAATCGTGCATTTATTCTCTGCAAGATGAGATAGCGTTGTCGGGTCAGTATTTGGAGTATGCGATTCAAGCAGGATACAATAATATCGATCATATTCAATCGGACAGTGATTTGGACAATCTTCGAGAGTCGCGATATTACCAACAAGCTGTAGATAAAGGACTCAGAGGAATGTCGGAAGGAGAAAATTTGTTTTGGTTGCAGTTCAAAAAATTGTTCCCCGTTGCAAGTGTGCCGATGGAATTGAAACCGCACATGTCTCCTGAAGTAATGCAATCACTGAAGTACATCTCCTACGATTACGAGAAATACATTTCCGAAATGCGTGATGCGATGTTCTCACGCGAAGTAAGCAGTAGTTACCTTTATTATGCACGCCCGTATGAAACGGATGCTTTCGTTGCTGTAATTTACATCGTAAAAGACGAGTGGATCGGTGATTACGCACCGTTGGAATACAAAATGGCGACCTTCACTCACGAAGGAAAATTAATCGACAAACGCGTGATTGCTGGAAGTTCGAATTTGGACGGAGAAATTCTAATGACCAAATTGCAAAAAGACATGACGATGGTTGCGACGATTGTGGAGCCGCAATATGAAAAAGATCCAGAGGAGTATGGATTTGAGGACAACAAGGT
>JBNKGN010000163.1:0-7451 GCA_050289845.1 Crocinitomicaceae bacterium
ACTTCCAGATTATATGGTTCCTGGTTAGTTTGTAGAGCTTGAAAGTTTACCATTAACCAGTAATGGCAAGGTGAATCGCAAGGTATTCGCCAAAGGATTCACACGAGAAAGTGCTGCGAGGTAAGAAATATCAATTCCAAATTTGTTGTATTTAAATCCTACACCAAAATTGAAGTATTGACGTGCTCCTTTGTTTTTATTCTCATAGAAGAATCCCGTGCGCACAGCGAAAGTATTGTTGTACCAGTATTCCAAACCAGTTGCGATATTAATCTCTGTCAATTCTTCTTTGAACTTCGATCCTTTCACGATTTCAAAAGATCCATCAGGATTTTGAATGTAATCGCCGTTATCGTCTGTAGCAGGAGCTCCAGGTGCATCTGTGAAAGAACGAAGCATTCCTGAAATTACACCAACGTCGTCTGAGTTCGAACCAGAAATCAACACAATTTCGTTATCAATCACGTCGTAAATCGGAGGTGTTGGCACTAATAATTTCTGCAATTCCACCGCAAATGTTACGCTGTTGTAGGAATCAAAACGGGCATTGTACGAAGTCGCAATTTTCATGTTCATTGGAATGAAATCGCGTTTCACCAAATCCGAATAGGATACTTTGTTTCCGATGTTATTGATTGTCGCAGCAAAAACGTAATCTCCTTTCACACCGTTAATTCGTGCATCGGGATTAAAATAAGTAAACGAAAGGTCTGCAGCACCAACGATCCCCGGCTTCGAGTTAATTCCAGGAATAACAGATCCACCAGTCAAGTTCGAATAAGCAAACTTACCATTCAAACCAACACTTGTGCGCTCACTTGTTTTAAAAGCGTAACCTCCCGTAATTTCAAATTCACTTGGTTTGTCTTCGCGAAGTACTTCACCTTGAGCACTTGTAAAGGTAATTTCTCCTAAGCTAAAATAACGAAGTGATCCTCCAACGGCGTGGCGTTTGTTGATATTGTAATATCCCGACAGATACGACAAATGAATATCGTTTGTCAATTGACGCAACCATGGCGTGTATGAAATACTGATTTCAGCCTGCTCCTTTGCGAAGTTCAACATGGATGTGTTCCAATAAATGGAAGTTGAAGATGCACTCAAGGAAGTCCCTGCATCTCCCATCCCTCCTGCTCTTGAATCGGGAGTTATCGACATAAAAGGCAATGCCGTAGTAATGGTATTCAATTGGAGGTCATCTGACGATGCTCCACCCTGTCCGTAGGAAACCAACGAACCTGCTATAAAAAAAACACTTAAAATTTGCTTTGTCATCTTCATCTTCTAATAGAACTTGCAAATATACGTAATAGATGAACCTTTATTGTGTCTCCTAACGTAAAATCACTAATTTCTCTGTTTTGTCGGCGGTCTCTCCGTCCGGCGTTTTCACTTTGACGCGGTAAACATAAACTCCTTTCGCGAGTTGATCACCGAAATCGTCGAGTCCATTCCATGGAATCCCGTAAGAACGGAACCCATCGGTATGAACGGTTTCATTAATTGTCTTTACCAAATTCCCCGCTACTGTTAAAATTTGGATTTGCACTTCCAATTGGCTACACACCTGATTGTGTTCAAAGAAAAACTCGGTGTACGTGGTAAATGGATTCGGATAGTTCAAAACATGCTCCAATGCCATCTCTTCTTTCTCCTGCACGATAAATTCCAGCGATGCTTCAGACGAATTATTGTTCACGTCCCAAACTTTCAAGGTGAGCGTGTGAAGTCCCGGCTCCAGTGTTGTAAAATTATAGCGAATCTGACCGCTTTGATAAGAATCCAAATCCGAAGTATAATAGTCATTCAACACAATTGGATTCCCTGTTTCACCATCTAAAATCGCTAGAATATCATGTCCAATACCATTTCCAACGGTGTTGATTCCATTTTCATCAAAAACATCCGCGATAAGAATGGGTGTTTCGTCGGTAATTCCTCCACTCACGAAATTTTCATCGTTGATATACAAATCGATATCCGGTCCTTGATTGTCCGCAATTCCGTTTGGATCGAGTCCACCTATCAAGAAAGAACTATCGTAACCGAAGGCATCAGTAGAACCATTTTCGGCATAATAACTGATTTTCCCAAAATCAATTGAATAGTTGATGTCTTTTGGAACGATAAAGGTGAATTCGAATGCACCATTGACTACAGACGCTTTTCCACTGTAGACTTTGTTGTTTTGTGTTTCAAACGTATAAACAGGCGATGCGGCACCATCATTGCTTAGGGTTTGGTTCTCTCTGGGCTTATCATATACCGTTGGGTAAACGACACCATTGAACCCTGAAGCAAGAACGCCGTTCAAATCATTAACATGGCCTTTCACAGTCACTTTACTCAGCGCTTTGATTGTATCGGTAAACACGGCAGGACTAATCCCGTTGATACTATCCGTTTGAATCGATAAATTAGGTAATGCCAGACGCAACGCAGGATCTCCAATCAGCGTAAAGCTACGTTTGTTATCTCCTCCTACTTCGTTTTTGGTTGCTGCGATAATATCTCCAAACGGACGTGGCAA
The DNA here is from genome assembly GCA_050289845.1 of Crocinitomicaceae bacterium. Classification (GTDB taxonomy): domain Bacteria; phylum Bacteroidota; class Bacteroidia; order Flavobacteriales_D; family Crocinitomicaceae; genus UBA4466. Next base: position 2,534 of record JBNKGN010000163.1, read on the forward strand.
CATGTCAGCATCTCGTTGAAATACCTCACGAATAAATGCCTCCCCGATATTCGTATTAACACTAAAATATACCGATCGCGTGGTCGTCATCAAAGCTATTGCCGCACCATATGGATTCAAAGAGGCCCATTCTCCGGCAGACACACGATCAGGATCATCGAATTTGGTAAACTCGCACGTAGCAGACACCATCAAAGGCAATACATCAATATTACGCCAATCCTGAATCATCGGCACTGTGATCACACGCTCTTCTGCTACGCCTACTTCACCTCCATGCCCCACATAATTCACCAATAAGGCGCCTCGTTCAATTCTCGAAGTAATCGCTTCGTTCACATCAGGATAACGTTCTCCACCAGCAGTAGCGATTTGTGTATAGGCATCCAAATAAATTTTCTCGCAATTCATTTCCGGCAAGGTATCGCTCACGTATTCGTATTGCGGTTCAACATCGTATTTCAAGAAATAGTTGTTTTCTTCATCATCCGCAATTAAGACATATTTCGTACGCCAATCGCCAAAAGTCGAAGAATACTCATCATCGCTACAATTCGTGTTCGCTGTCGAATAGATCCCAGAGCCATTTTTCATGTAATGTTCCACCTTGTCGACCAACTCTTTTCCCATTTGCAAATCAGACACTAACATCCGTCCTACACCTATATCTAATAAGTCGGACGAGCTAATTGCTTCGTCATCATCGAGAATTCCAAAATAATCGTCGGTAGGCATCATACCAATGTGATCTTCGGTAGTGTTGTTCCGATCGAACTGAAACGTCACAATAAAATTGTTGTTATTCGGCACGCGATTTTTAGGGTCATAAGTTCCATCACCAAACAAGCACAGGTATTTCAATTTTGGACCAGGCAGGGTGTTTCCACGATCATAGAACATTTTCGCGAAAGATCGGATCGCCGTTGCATCTTGCATCCCAGAACTGAATTCGTTGTAAATCTGCTCTGTAGTTGCTACATGTACGACCAAGCCTTGCTCGCGATGAAGATTTGCCAAACGCTCTGCTTGAGAAAGGAACAATTTGTGCGTTACAATGATATAATCTGCTTGTTCCAATCCATGTAAGTTTTGGTTCGCCACAGCACCAATGGCGGTAGGTGTTTTGAAGTCCGATCCATTCGAGACTACAAAACGTCTCAAAGTGTCAGCGTCGGCTTGAAACGTGTATGTACCTCCCGTATTTGTTCCGTTAAACAACCATGGCTGATGTCTATCCGTTACCTCCCAAACAAAACCATTTGTAGGTACATTTTGAATCGTGTATTCCGCAACATTGCCCGTGCCAATAGACTCCAGATCACCAAAGAGCATTTGACTGCCGTAAAAATCCAAAGAACGTCGTGCATTCAAAGTAATACGATCCATATAGGTTAAGATATCCGGAGAATTTCGCACAATATCTACTCGTAACGGCATGATCGAAGTGGGATTCGTGTACTCAAAATTCACCGTGCTCCGCCCATAATCGGTCCCTGAAGGAAGCGTCGTAGAAAACAAGGAATTTCCGTTGATGGAATAACTTTGTGAAGTTCCGCCAGAATTTCCCGTATTCGATCCGATAGACACTTCATATCTAGCTGGAGAAGAAGTCACAATATTTGGTACGTTGAACACAAAAGTCCGGGTGAGATCCGCGCCGTCAAATAATTCGCCATACCAGCGACTTCCGCCGTTCACAAGAGAAACAGCATCTTGTTCGTGAATATCATAGAACGAATAACTATCGACATTGTGGGTCACAGCATTGGGTGAATTGAAAGAATTCTCCACACGAAGGGATGTTTGACCTGGATCAATATTGATGAAATAGCACGAAACATCCGAAAAGACATTTCGTTCTTGATAAAACGCATTAGTTCCATCGGCATACCAACGATGTGGTCCCCATCCATAAAACAAAATGTAGTCTCCTTCATCAAACGTACCGTCGGACTCACCGATCACCTGAATTGCATTCTTCGCCAAATCATCTGTTCTCGGTGCGGAATTCAATTTCGGAAGAATCCCGTCTCCATTTCCGTAGATATTAAGATTTTGTGGATTAAGATTGTCGACATCTACCCCTAAATTCTCCAGAAACGAACGATCAATTTTATAAATCCCATCTTCTGAAACTGAAATTTTGTACCATTCGCCCGATCCATCTTTTAAAACGGAATTCGCAACAAACCCTTTGGCCAATGAAGAATTACTCGAATTTACGACTCCTTTCACCATTTCCAGATCAAAACCATCAATTCGATGTGCTTGCCCATTCACTTTCACAAATGGAAAAACGTTTGCAACCACAAAACGCTCTGCACCTTGATTGGTCACCTTAATTTCAGCAGCAATCTCAGAAGGTACCTCAATATAAAATTGCGCCAGATATTTCAAATCCTCTTCCGATGCGGGATGTGAAGCCGTTACTTGTAATGTCGCAGAGCGCACTGAATTCACTACAGGTTGTTTGAAGAAAAAATTAGGAGCGTATCCATCCAGTGCTTGACCTTCTATGCTCGGCACTTTAAACGTTTCTTCACCGTAGTTTAATTCTTGCGCCGATTGCCACGGAATTGTAACGGAAGTAGCAACTTGGGTTATACCATTAGAAGAAAGTAAAACAAAAGCAAGTGCGACGATCAATTTATCAAGTAGTCTCAAAACAAGGTAAGTTTTCATTGTACAAATATCAGATCAATAATTTGACCTGACAAAAAAACGCACATTTTGTTTGAATATTATACCCAATTTGCAATATTTGTAACTTTGTTCGAGATTTACCGTTTATATACACTTGACAAAGCCTTTAACATAAGTTGATGAAAAAACTTAAACAATGTCTGATAATGAGCGCTACCTGCCTTTTGGGGTTTAGTTCTCATGCTCAAGACCCACAATTCACGCAATTCTACGCCAATCCGATTTATTTGAATCCGGCCTTCGCTGGTTCCCATGGATGTCCTCGATTTGCCATGAACTATCGAAATGAGTGGCCAAGCCTCACAGGTAATTATGTTACCTATAGCATGTCCTACGATCAATATTTTAAAAATATTTCTGGGGGATTTGGTGTAATTGCCATGCATGACCAACAAGGACAAGGAACAATTTACACGACAATGCTCGGTGCGGTATATTCGTATCACTTAAAGGTCAATCGTAAATTTAGTATGATGTTCGGTGCTCGCGCTGCGATGTTTAATAAATATTTGGATTGGGACAAATTAACTTTCGGCGACATGATTGATCCGCGTCGTGGGTTCATTTACCAAACAGGTGACGTACAGCGTGGTGGAAATCGTTACTTCTTTGATGCTTCGGCAGGAATGGTAGGATATAGCAAGCATTTCTTCTTTGGATTTGCAGCGCATCACTTAAACCGTCCTGATGAATCAATGATTATTGGTTCTTCTCGTTTACCCATTCGTATGACGGGACACATGGGAGCGAAAATTGATTTGGGAAGCAAGTCGCAATATCGAAATGTGACATCCATTATGCCAAACGTTATTTATCAATATCAAAATGGATTTCAGGAATTGGCCATTGGTACGTATATTAAATACGGTGCGTTCAATGCAGGAGCCTGGTTCCGTAATCGCGATGCATTTATCCTATCAATAGGAGTGGATACGGGCAAATTCCGATTGGGCTATAGTTACGATATTACTGTTTCTAAATTGAATAATGGGGTCTCAGGAGGCTCGCATGAAATCTCTTTAGGATTATTATTAAACTGTAAAGACAAGATACCAACATTTAAAACCATATCTTGTCCTTCTTTTTAAAAAACTGTAACGAAATTAACCAACCATCGTTTTATGGTTGTATTGCAAAGAAAAATGATGAAAACCAAAACAAATAATATGCGATTAATCAAGTTCATGGCTGTTGCTATTGCAGGAGCATTTATCGTGGCATCGTGTTCTAGAGAAGCATCCAATGTTACCGGTTGGGATTACAACAACCCGAAACAAGGAGGTTATCAGAAAGTGCCGTTTGTTGATCAGGAAACTGGACCAGGTCTTGTACTTGTTGAAGGTGGTACTTTTACAATGGGACGTACAGAGCAGGACGTTATGTTCGACTGGAACAACAGAGCTGCACGTGTAACTGTTTCTTCTTTCTACATGGATCAAACAGAAATCACCAATTTCCATTGGTTGGAATATCTTTACTGGATCAGACGTGCTTACAACGAATCGTATCCAATGGTCTACAAAAACGCACTACCTGACACATTGGTTTGGCGTTCGAAATTGGGAGACAATGAGAAATATGTTGATTATTACTTGCGTCACCCTGCTTACCGTGACTACCCAGTTGTTGGTGTGTCTTGGTTGCAAGCGAACGATTTCTGTAAATGGAGAACAGACCGTGTAAACGAGTATATTTTAATTCGTGAAGGAATTTTCCAATTCAACAACGACCAACGTAATGAGAACACGTTCAACACAGACGCTTATTATGCAGGACAATACGATGAAGAGTCTTTGGTGAAAAACATCCAAAACTTGAATCCAGATGCTGTTGTCGATAAAAAATTAGGAGAACGTGACGTACGTATGGAAGACGGAATCTTACTTCCACGCTACCGTCTCCCAACAGAAGCAGAATGGGAATTCGCAGCTTCAGGTTTGATTGGAAACCTTCAAGGAGGAACTGAAAATATTGACGAGCGTCGTATTTATCCTTGGGATGGACACTGGGTACGTCAAGACGAAGCTCAATTTACAGGTCAAATTCGCGCGAACTTTGTACGTGGACGTGGAGATTACATGGGAGTTGCTGGTCACTTGAATGATGGTGCTGACGTTACTGCTCCAGTAGAGTCTTACTGGCCAAATGATTACGGTCTTTACCACATGGCTGGAAACGTTTCAGAATGGGTAAAAGACACGTATCGTCCACTAAC
>JBNKGN010000164.1:0-7430 GCA_050289845.1 Crocinitomicaceae bacterium
CTCAAATTCACCTTGAAAATACAGAATCAGGTACGTATCTGGTACGCGTCTCTTCAGAAAGTGGTGAAGCAATTGATAAGATCACGGTTTACTAGACGATTTTTCATACAGCACATCTAAGAATGCAGCGAGATCTCGATCCTTTTCTGTGATCTCGTGTGCATCGTGCGTAATTAAGGTGATTGACAGCTTATTGTAACGAATTTGCATATCAGCATGATGATTCACGTTATCCGAGTGTACTGCAAGTGCGACAATAAAATGCGCCAATGCTGTTTGATCTTTAAAAATAAACGTTCGGACAAGTTTCCCGTTATTTTGTTGCCACGGCATAATTTTTCCAGTTTTTGGTAAGCGATACTATCGTATCAAATAATTGCGCGAAGTTTTCGATCATCACGTAATGCGATTGCAATTGATCGGTGTGAAAGGAGGTTTGCATTACCCGTTCGACATCAAAAGCCATCGTCGGTACAGTTCCCGACAAACTTAAGTTGGATTCGCCATAAGAAGAAGCAATTCCAGCACCGTATATTTTAGCGCCATTCTGTTGAACCAGTCCGAACTCGATGGTGAACCAGTAAATCCGTTGCAACATAAGTACACGCTCGTGATCGTGAATCACAGAACACCCTAAACGTCCGAATTCCTGTGCAAATTCTGAAAAAATGGGATCCGAAAGCAAGGGGACGTGTCCAAAAATATCGTGGAACATATCTGGTTCTTCGAGGTAATCCAACTGAGCCATAGACCGCAGCCAGGTGGACGAGCAAAATTGTTTCTGCGCCAATAATTGAAAGAAATCTTCTACAGGAATTAATCCAGGAACGCAAGCGATTTCCCACCCCGTATAAGCGCGGAACCAGTCGTTAATCGCATCAAAATCGGGAACACTTTCCGCATGTAAAACAGGTCGCATTCGCTGTAATGCCACAAGATATTCATCGCAGGCTTTGTCTTTCAGATTCTCTTCCTGACGCTCAAACAATCGTTTCCAAACCTGGAAATCTTCCTTCTTGTACTGCTCAAATTGTTGTTTCATATTCAAAAAAAAAGCCCGATCCATAAAAATGAACCGGGCGGTGACGTATATTTTTTTACACACTACATTTCCAGTTCACTCACGTGAGCCCAGTAATAATAGTATGTGTTTTTCATTTGCATGCCTCAAATATATGATATTTCTTCAAATACAGTACCGTTTTTGATTGCGTTTGCAGTTGCAGGATGCAGTGACTATATTTGACCTTATGGCACTCCAGCGAATTTCGACAGTATTATTGGTATTGACATTGTTAATGCCAGTCTACGGCGCGTATTTAATACCTGCGCAAGACGATGATGTTGTCTGCGAACTTCTGGAAGATTTCACCGAGGAAGAAGGAGACGATAAAGGCGATTCCACCATTGAAGGGATTCCATTCTTTCGTCAACACTTTTTTGGTTTGGAGCCCGATCTCGAAACTAGCGAGACCTTGGCATCTTACTTTTGCGATCACAAGACTTTTCTGAAAGACATTACCTTAAAAAATAGTACACCACCTCCTGAGTGGATCTAATCTCAAAGCCTATCCACTCAGTGTGGACTGTTGATTATTGGATCTTAACTCAAAAAAATGAAGAATTTGTTTAAAAACTGGAAGAACGACGTTCCTTCCAGTCTGGTTGTATTCCTTGTAGCCCTTCCGTTGTGCCTGGGCGTTGGACTTGCTTCTACCAGTGTAAAAGGAGCCGATGGAGAATTTATTAATGGACTTCCCATCATATTTAGTGGTGTTATTGCGGGAATTATCGGTGGAATTGTCGTTGGGTTCTTGAGTGGATCCCGTTTGGGGGTTTCTGGCCCCGCCGCTGGATTGATTACCATTGTGACCAGTGCCATTTTAACACTAGGAAGTTTCGAAGCTTTTCTTTTAGCCGTTATTTTGTCTGGGGTCATTCAAATCATCGCTGGTTATTTGAAAGCAGGTGTTTTGAGTCGCTATTTCCCCTCCTCCGTCATCAAAGGTATGCTCGCCGCAATTGGGATTACACTAATCATGAAGGAAATCCCGCATGCCCTCGGTTACGACCACGATTTTATGGGAAACGAAGCATTTAACGACATTGATGGAGAAAATACCTTCTCTGAAATATGGAAAGCCCTGGGCGCCTTACATATCGGTGCAATTGTCATTAGTGTTGTCTCTATTCTCATTTTGATTCTTTTTGAAACCAAAATGATGAAGAAAATTGCATTGTTTAAAATTGTTCCCGGTGCGCTAATAGTGGTACTCGTCGGTGTCTTTTTAAACATGTTCTTTGTAAATAACGCCCCTGAAGGTTGGGCAATTATAAAAACCGAACACCTGGTCAGTATTCCTGTATCGAAATCCTTTGATGACGTATTATCGCTTTTCACCAGTCCAGATTTCCGTGCGTTCGCCAATCCGAATGTCTATGTAATTGCACTCACCCTGGCGATTGTCGGAAGTTTAGAAACGCTATTAAGTGTGGAAGCAACGGACAAATTAGACCCTGAAAAACACCATACACCGACCAATCGTGAGTTGAAAGCGCAAGGTATCGGTAATGTTATCTCTGGATTTGTTGGAGGGCTGCCCATCACACAAGTCATTGTGCGTAGTTCGGCAAACATTAACAGTGGTGCCAAATCGAAACTATCGACGATATTGCATGGATTTCTGTTGTTTGGATCGGTGCTCATTATCCCTCAAGTTCTAAATCTTATTCCATTGGCATCTTTGGCTGCGATTCTTATTGTGATTGGGTACAAACTTGCGCGAATTGCCATATTTAAATCACTTTACAAACAGGGCTGGGAACAATTCTTACCCTTTATAACAACCATTGTTGTGGTACAATTCACCGATCTTCTCATGGGAATCGGGGCGGGAATTGCCGTTTCAATCTTCTTCATTTTGAGAAGAAATTACCGTAACAACTATCAGACAGAAATAATTGAAGATGGTGACGAAAAAGTGCTCCGAATCACACTATCAGACGAAGTGACCTTTTTGAACAAAGCCAGCATTTTTCAATTATTTGATTCCATCGAGCCGAATTCACGGGTTGAATTGGACGGTACGCGCTGTAGACGTATCGATCATGACACACTGGAAATTTTAAGAGAATTCCGGGATTACGGAGCGAAAGAACGTCAGATAACATTGAAAATTATTGGTATTCAATCCTTATTGACAGACGCATAGTATTTCAAAACGCTTGACGGAACAGTGCCTTCTAATTCCATTTTTGTATCTTCATCGCAAGGTAATTCATAAATGTAATCAATGTTTAAAACACTGTTCCTCTTCTGTACAACTCTAATTATCGCAACGAGTTGTAGCACTTCAAAAAACGCCTATAACGATATCTACCCGAAATCTTTGGAAGAAGGCGTTTATTTCGATATGCCGTTGGAGGAATTCAAAACACTAAAAAGCATTGATTCTTCAATGATGATCGACGATGGGTTCCGTTCAATTTACGTGGAAAATATCAAAGAGGGTTCGGTGAGCGACATAGTCTACTATTTCGATGCTGACAAAAATGCCCCGCTTTACGAAATGATATTCATTTACAATGATACATTGGTGCGAAATGCTGACGCAAAAGCCTTGTTTGGAGCTCCGAATGATGGAAAAGAATGGCGATTCAATCGCAAACCTTACGACATCAGCGCCTGGACCTTTAAAAACAAGTTGATCATCGCGGCCCTGATTCCCTTGACAGAATGGGCTGATGAGGAAGAATAAGTTTCGCGATTAATATTTCACAAATACGTTTTTAGCTTCTGTAAAGAAACGCAGTGCTTCCCATCCGCCTTCGCGTCCAACTCCAGAGGCTTTAACTCCTCCAAATGGCGTTCTCAAGTCACGAACGAGCCACGCGTTGATCCAAACGATTCCCGCTTGAATTTCATTCGCCATTCTGTGTGCACGTTTCAAGTCCGACGTCCACAAGGTAGCGCTTAATCCGTAATTGGTTGAGTTGGCCATCATCAACGCTTCTTCTTCCGTATCGAAAGGCGTAATCGTCACAACAGGTCCGAATATTTCTTCTTGATTGGTACGACAATCGTAAGCCAGTCCTTCGATCACCGTTGGACGCAAATAATATCCATTTTCGTAACCTTCGACACGAACGCGTTCTCCACCAGTCAGTACCGTTCCTCCTTCTTCTTTCGCTAAAGCAACATAGCTCAATACTTTCTCCATGTGTCCTTCCGACACCACGGCTCCCAATTTCGCGTTTGGATCGTCTGGATGTGCCACCACTGTTGCATCTACACGTTTAACAAACTCCTCTTTGAACGCATCATAAATGGATCGTTCCACGAAAATCCGTGAACCACACAAGCAAATTTGTCCCTGATTGGCAAAAGAGGAACGCAACGTTGTACTCAGCATTTCTTTAAAATCGCAATCGGCGAAAATGATGTTCGGGTTCTTACCTCCCAACTCGAGCGATAGTTTTTTGAACATTGGCGCGGCCGTTCTGGCAATGTATTCGCCCGTTGCTGTTCCACCCGTAAAGGATATCGCCTTGATTTTTGGATGCTTAACGATGGCATCTCCAGCATATTTACCTTCACCGTGTAGTATGTTCAATACCCCATTCGGCATTCCAGCTTCCTGTGCCACTTTTCCAAGTAAATACGCTGTATAAGGAGTAATTTCAGAAGGTTTAGCAATCACACAATTTCCTGCGGCGAGCGCAGGTGCGATTTTCCAAGAAAACAAGTACAAAGGCAAGTTCCAAGGAGAAATACAGCCCACAATTCCAATGGGTTTGCGCAGGGTATAGTTGATTCCAACGCCCTCCATATTGTGCGACTCCGAAGCGTAATGTACAATCGCTGTCGCAAAGAAATGAAAATTGGAAACGGCTCTTGGGAGATCTACATGCGCTGCCAAAGAGAGGGGTTTTCCGTTGTCTCTTGATTCGGCCTTAACAAATTCATCCATGTGTTTTTGAATTCCTTCCGAAAGGCGTACCAAAATAGCACTTCGTTCGTTCGCGCCCATTCCCGACCAAATCGGAAAGGCTTTCTCTGCCGCCGCAACAGCCAATTGTACGTCTTCCTCTGTCGAATTTGGAATCTGTGAATAGACCTTTCCTGTCGCAGGTTCGTAATTATCCAAATACATTCCTTTTACAGGATCGCAATACTGACCGTCGATAAAATTCTGAAGTTTTTCCATGGATTGAAATTGTCTGTCAAAGGTACCTATTTTCCGCGCTTCGACATAAATAAATTGCGGATTCTCTTTCCAATTAGTAACGTAAATACACCTCCTATAAACACTCCGCTTGCATTGGCTACCATATCGTAAAACGACACCGTTCTCCCTGGCACAAAGGATTGACCATATTCCATCACCGCGCCATAAAACAAGGCAAAGAGAGCAGCGAACAGAAAATGGGTGCGCTTATCGATGGTCAGTAGTCCCAAATTGAACATTAACGTGCCGTATGCAATAAAATGTCCTAGTTTATCATTGCCGACCGACACGGAAGTCGATGGTGTTAGACTTAAATAGGCGATTCCTATCAATATCATTAGCAAAGTGATCCGCAAGAATGTCATATCAAATGTTTTACCAGATCTTCTGTGAAACGCACCATGTTCTTAATTTCCCCTGTATTAGCAATTCGAAGTGATTTGAAAATAATCAATGCCCGACCGTTGCATTCGATATGATAGATTTCCTCACTTTCGAGAAAACTCAACAAATCATCGGTGAAAAGTGATCGGATTGCTGCTTCATTGTCTCCCGTCAATTTTAATTTTTTCGAGAATAGTGGCGCATTATCAAAATCGATATCCTTGGATCCCTTAATGGACAATCGATCGAAAAGTTTGTCGAAAATACCCTCTTGATCCAAAGTAAAATCGGGAATCTCGTGCGGTAAATGCACTAAAAGCAACGTGGTTCTATAGACTTCTTTCGAAAGCATCGCTCCCTCATCAAAAACGATATCAGAAATCTCCCAATCAACTTGTGTTTCTTCAAACTCGCCTCCGATGACGTTGGATTTTGTTTCCAGTGGGCGCGATTGGAAAAACTCGAATTCAAGCAGCTCACTGGAGTCTACCTGCTCTTCTCGGGCGTATAGCCAACCATTGTCTGCGGCGATTTTTTTCATCCGCTGTTGGCGCGGCGACGTCTTCTGATAATTCGGCAGAATCATGCTTTTCAATGCCAATTGGTGACTCGAGGCGGCCACGTGTTGTTGCATTCCAACCATCTGTACTTTCCCTCCTGTCAAACGATGCGCCCGTCGAAATTCCGTCAATTTTTCCTGAAAAGTGAGATCAATCAATCGTGCCTTAGAAAAATCCACTTGCAAATTTACTCCTGGCGGGATTTTATCCAAATGTCCTATAAGTCGGAGCATTGAAAGGAAATTAGCGATTCCCTTTATCTTAAGTGTGTAGGTTCCATCTCTATTTTGCTTCAAGGTGGTTCCAGGATTGATCAGCATTTGAACGAATTGAGGAATGGTAACTCTTGAGATTAATAAATGTGCGACTAAGGTAATTCCCATTCCTCCCAAAAGCCCAATCAACGGATCGCGATAGAGCGTAATGACCACGGTAGAAATCAAAAAGATCAATTGCTCAAGACCTTGTTTATAAATCTCGACAAAAACACGTGGAGAAGCGAGTTTGATCCCCGTAATCACTAATACTGCTGCCAAAGCTGCGGTTGGAAACATCTGAATAATCGGGGTGATGAATAAAACGAACAAGGCAATAAACAAACCATGATAAAAATTGGACCATTTGGTTTTGGCGTGATTATGCACATTGACCGTACTTCGAACAATCACAGTGATGATCGGTAAACCACCCACAGCGCCTGACACCATGCTACTCAATCCAACGGCAACCATGTCCTTATTCATGTCCGTCTTTCGTTTGTAGGGATCCAACTTATCTACAGCCTTCGCTCCAGCGAGTGTAATTACAGAAGAAAGCAGATTGATGGAAATTACAGCAAGCCAGAATGGACCTGTATAGACTTTAGAAAAATCGGGGTAGACAATTCCTTTCGTCCAATCATTTGGGATATCAATCAAGTAATTTTCGGGGGCATGAAACACGGATCCAAATACGGCAATTTCGTTTGCTTCGAGGTATTGATACAGAATCACAATCGGCACGGAGACCCCGAGAACCCAAACAGGTGCAGGAATAAAATGAAATACCTGATAGCTGATCCGCGCGTGAAAGATCAACAGAAGAATGCCAATTCCAGAGATCACCGCGATATACGGATCGATATGTGGAATTTGGGTGAAAATATCTTTGAGAATTCCGACCGTGTTGTGTGCATCGGAGGTGGTTCCCATTGCGACATGCATTTGCTTGGCAAAGATGATGATTCCGATAGATGCTAAAATTCCATGAATCACGGTCG
>JBNKGN010000165.1:0-7403 GCA_050289845.1 Crocinitomicaceae bacterium
AATACATCATCCGTAAAGCCTTCACCGAAAATCAGCAAATTTCTTCCAGATGTTAACACTCTGGCTGCCCGTTTGAATACCTGATTGTTTTTACCGACCGTGTCACCTCCGTCCAATTGACGATAAATAGGAAGCATTTGACAAGCCCACAAAAAGGGTTTTGAAATGGGCGTAAAAACATCCGAACGCGTCATAAAGAAAACAATTGGGCGTCGCAAGGCGGCAATTACCAGTGGATCCATAAATGAAGCGGGGTGATTTCCCACGTATATGGTACGTCCAAAAAACGATTTCGGACTATTTACTTTTTTCTTTCTAGGATAAAAAATCCAAAAGCAGTATTTCAGTGTGAAATATAGTATGAAGTATAATATTCGCATCGCTTACATGAATAGCCTTCAAAAATAATACTCTTCGGTCAATTATTCGCTTTTCGCGCCTTTCAACTCTTTGTCGATATTTCGATTTTTACCCAAATAATAGCCTATTTGGATTTCATGCGTCCCATTTCCTTGCACTTGTAGTGCTCCGATTCCTTGTTCGTAGCCATAGGCCAGGTACAAATTTTGGATGAGGTTGGCACCGAGCTGGAAGGTCAATGTCCCGCTTGTGCGATATCCAACCATTGCCCAAACAGACGAATTGTAAGTTCCTTTGATTCCTCCGTGGACGTTGAACGGCGTATTGCTCGCAAATTTCCCTGTGAAGGTCGGACGAATTTCCAGTGATTCACTGACGTCAAAGCCATAATTTGCCATGAGGTAGAAATGACGGTTGTACAAACTTTCAGTTGCGATTCCGTCGAAAACAGCTTGGTTTTGTAGTAGCTGAAGCGTGGAAAAACCGATCATGAATTTGGGGTGGTAAATCACCAACCCACCATTCATATTAAATATAGTTTGGTTGGATGCACCACTTAAAAATTGCATATACGCGGCGTCATCCTCTTCGTATAATACCACACGATCCTGAATGATGCCGAAATTATTAATTCCCGCTGAGAGACCAGCCCCAATGGACACTTCACGAACCAGCGGCATGTGAACAGCGTAACTACCTTGAGCAGCAATTCGATTAAAGGGACCGATGGTCTCATTGATCACAAAGCCCCCAACAATATGTTTCAATTCCCCTCCCGTGATTTTGGGAGATCGAAAAAATGTTTGGTCGTTACGGTATTCGTCCAATACGGATTTGGAACGTTTCCCAATGCGGCTATGCCCGCTGACAATAAGGGTTTGTGGTTCGTGACTGAATCCCGTCCATTGATTGCGAATCCCCAATTCAAAACGCATTACTTTCGTGAAGCCTCCAGCTGCGGGATTGAGTAGGTATGGATTGTTTACCGCTTGGATAAATTGTCCCTCTTGCTGACCGTAAACAGTCAACTGAAGCGAGAAAAAGACGATTAGTAAGAAGTAATATTTCATGTTCACGTGTTTAATGGATGATACTAATATCCCCTGTGAGTATTTGTTGATTCTCATCGTTCAATTCGATTTTATAGAAATAGGTTCCCATGGGCAATAATTTGCCTTGATGCGTTCCGTTCCATGGTGCACTGTATCCAGTCGATTCATACACAATTGATCCCCAACGATTCACAATGACTACGTGACAGTTCGGGTACAAAATATCAAGGAAATCGATGTTGAACAGGTCATTTTTTCCATCGAGATTTCCAGGTGTGATTACCGTTGGAATAATAGGCTCAAAGCCGTTACAGATCGAACCAATTACGGTAATACTGTCGTAAGTGGAGACGCATCCAGGGTAGTTAAAAGAACAAATGATCTGGTTTTCTCCGTTGATCAGATGAGATGCAAAGGTGGTCGAAGTTGTGGCATCTGAAAATTGTACAGAAGTATTGTTCGAACTCCAAAGAATGGATTGTCCAGTAGCCTGATTATCAACAGACAATAGAAGAGGATCGCCATCCAAACAAACAGAGGTGTCGTTTTGAATCATATCGGGATTGCGCATTGTAAAAACACGCAATGTATCCGAAGTACTAGGGCAGCCCACATTGGAAATGGTCCAAATGAAATCACTCCAACCATTCTCGAACAATTGAGCAGTAGTGCTGGCACTGTTCATATCAGTGATGATTGCGGAAGAAGTCGTGCTCCAAACCCCTGTTCCATACAATGGTGCGTTGCCTTGCAGTGCGGCGGAGAGGTCATTACAAGCAATTAGCGTGTCTTGAGTGTTGGCAGGAAGATCTGCCTGAGCGTTAATTACCACTATACTATCAGAATTACTGCCGCACGATGGAGACGAGACAGTCCACACATACACATTGGTTCCCGTGCCAATTCCATTAACGCCTGTTGTATTCGCAAATTGATTGTTGAACAAGCCTGATCCACTGCTAACGGTCCATTCTCCCGTGCCATTTGAAACGGCGTCGGCTTCAACCAGAGCACTCGATTGGTTGCACAAAGCCAAGGTGTCTGCAACGATATTTGCATTGTCTGGGAAAGGTAAAATTTCAACGGTAAAGGAACAGGTTTGCGCATTGGCAGAACTGTCGATTGCTGTATATTCTAATGTCGTAATTCCCACAGGAAAAGTGCTTCCCGATGTCAAGCCACTAAGATCAGTTTGTGAGACAGCCACCAGGCAGTTGTCGCTATATTGCGGTTGACTAAAAAATACCGTAGGGTCGCAAGAAACCGTATCCGACGGACAGGTAATTGTTGGGAGTTCATTTTCAAAAACAAATAAATCAAAGGCACAACTTGCTTGATTACCGCCAGCATCAGTGACCGTCAGTGTGATTGGGGTGGTTCCAACTGGTACAACCGTTCCAATCGCCGGAGATTGCGTGATGGTGTAATCGGGACAATTGTCTAAAATCAATGCCGTTGATCCGAAATATCCCAGGCTATAATCACAGGCGGTTCCATTATCAATTGGCGCTGGAGTTGGACATGTTATTGTTGGTGCAACCGTGTCTATTGGAGTAATCGTTACACTACAGCTTGATCCGTTTCCTTGCTCGTCAATTAAATTGAGCGTCACAAGTGTAATCCCGTTTCCAGAAGCACCAGCCACAGGCGATTGCGTTACACTCATAGCGGCCAAAGCCGAACAATTATCGGTTCCCGTCACAGTACTGGTAAGGTCGGGAACGGTATAGGCACAACTCGAATTAATTGCAAGTGAAAGGTCTGTTGGACATACAATTGATGGAGGTACCGTATCTGTTAAAAATGCGGAAAATTGACAGTCCACACTGTTGTTGTTCGCATCGGTCACTGTAACGGTTACTAAGGTAGTTCCAGAAATCAATGAGCCAGAAGCAGGTGTTTGCGTGAAAACTAAGTTCATGGTTGCGGTGCAATTATCAAATGCCGTAACTTGATTGGTGTAATCTCCCAAAATACCATCACAATTGGACGTGGCATACACCGTTTGATTCGAAGCACATGAAGAAATTACAGGTGGTTCCGTGTCTTCAACTGTCAGAGTGAACGCGCATGTTCCTGTATTTCCTGATCCATCAGTGGCGATTAGGGTAATAAGATTTGCTCCTGCATTAATTGGTGTACCAATGCTTGGCGATTGCGTGATTCCGATGGATCCTGTGAACGTACAATTGTCAACAGGCGATCCGAAAGAGGTATAATCCGCTAAGGTATATGCACAACCAGTATTGGTCGATACCGTCGAGTTTGCGGGACATGAGATCGTTGGTGAAACCGTGTCGATCACGTTCATTACGAAATTACACGAAGCGCTGTTTCCAAAATTATCGGTCACCGAATAGGAAATAGTTGTAGAGGCACCCACTGTTGCACCTGGAGGGGGAGATTGCGTTACGACAATTCCAAAGGGGCTTTCACAATTGTCACTCGCTACAACGAAAGATGCGTAATCGGGAACAGTCAAAGCGCAAGTCGCGTCAAGGTATTCAGAGAAGGGACCTGTGGGACAGGTGATGGTTGGGGCGATGGTATCGAATACATTAAGATCAAAGGCACATTGGTTCGCATTCCCGTCTCCGTCTGTTGCGGTTAAGGTAATGGAATAGGGAGTTGTCGCTACATTCATTGGCGTTCCAACCGTTGGTGATTGCGTGAGACTTACACTGATATCACCACAAATATCACTGATGGCAGCAGTACTTGTAAAATCACCCAAAATAGCTTCACAGACACCCGTAGTGGCGTAAATCGTTTGCGTTGACGGACAAAGAATATTGGGTGCCGTATTGTCTGTTCCTGAGATTTGAAGGTTGTCAATAGCAATTGGAACCCCATCGACGGTCGCGTTATCGTACGTGAAACGAATACCAATATAGAAATTGGAATTGTCGTACAATGCAGGAATATTTTCCGTTCCCGTGGTCCACGATGGTGTATCGTAAAGTGGGCTGCCAAGCACGGTCCAAGTCACGGCGTCAGAGGAAATGACCAATTCAGCATAGTCATTTATATCTCCGTTAACGATATAGTCGAATCCAACAGACATTGTTTCATAGCATGCAGCTGTGATTAAAACGTAGCGAATCAAACTTTCGGTAGCGCCGCTGGCGTTGTCGTAGGCGAATTGATCTTCACCATCAAGCCCACATCCGGGTTGGGTACCACCTTTTGTAATGTACAGGGCATTTGTTCCAGCCAATGTGGTTCCATTTCCAGCACAAGTAGCCGTCTTCCAGTCGTTAACAGTTGAGGAACCAGCACTTAGCCAAGTGGGGCCACCTGATTCGAAATTTTCTGAGAAAAATTGTCCCCATGCGCCAAGGCAAATGAATACAGCGATTAAGGAAAGGAGAGCATGTTTCATAAAGTCGTGTTGCAGTTCAGAAGGGGCAAATATACTGGAATCTACACGAATAGCTTCGTTTTTAAATGAATTCAACAATGGAAATGCTCAAAACTTTGTGTTTTCGTACCTCAATGAAATGGGAATAGGGCTAATTTCGTTGTAAGATTGAATTGTATGAAAAATGTCGGAATCATCTGTGGCGGATATTCATCGGAGTTTGAAATTTCCATGTTAAGCGCCACTACTATCTTCTCCAATTTCCCTGATGGATACACGCCGTATATGGTTGTTCTTCAGCGGAGCGGTTGGTCGGTGCAAATGAACGGTGAAGCAATTCCTGTGGATAGCACCAATTTAACCTTTTCTTTGGCGGGTAAAACCGTTCAAATCGATCTGGCAATTATCTACATTCATGGCGACCCTGGAGAAAATGGAAAAGTACAGTCTTACCTTGAGATGATTCAGATTCCGTACATCAATTCAGGTCCTTTGGCGTCTCAATTGTCGTTTGATAAATGGTATTGCAACCAGTTTCTCAGAGGATTTGGGGTGAAAGTTGCGAAATCCCACTATTTGACTTCCATGAAGGATTTTCACGGAGCGAATGAAATTGTTGCGGAATTGGGATTGCCACTTTTCGTAAAACCATGTGATTCTGGATCTAGTTTTGGTATTGCACGCGTTAATAAATTGGAAGATTTGGAGACGGCGGTGAAAAATGCTTTTGACGAAGGGGATACGGTGGTTATCGAAGCTTTTTTAGGAGGTACGGAAGTGACTTGTGGTGTTTATCGCAACAAGATGGGAGTGAAAGCACTGCCACTTACGGAAATCGTTTCGAAAAATGAGTTTTTTGACTACGAAGCGAAGTACAAAGGTTTGTCGGATGAAATCACTCCTGCCCGTATTTCGGATCCGTTAACGCTCGAAGTACAAGAGATTGCTAAAAAAATCTACACCTTATTAAACCTGAGATCCATTGCCCGCGTTGATTTTATGATTGTGGATTCCGTGCCGCACGTCATCGAAGTGAATACCATTCCCGGTTTCTCTAATGAAAGTCTGGTGCCGCAAATGATTCAAGCCGACCAAATGACGATCAAAGAATTTTGGACACAAATACTGGAAGTTGAATTGGCTTAGTAATTGGCCATTGCATTCATAAGGGTTTGCATCCGTGTACTTAATGTGCTGGAGGAGCCTTCGAAATTATTTACGATAATAGCGAATGCCAGAGTTTTTCCTGAGGCCGATTCTACATACCCCGAATAACTTTTGATTCGTGTCATTGAACCACTTTTTGCGGCAATTTTGCCATGCCCTGACTGATTTTTACAAATGTTTCGCATGGTGCCCGTTTCTCCTGCAACTGGTAACGAAGCAATAAATGGAGAGGCATGCTGGCTTTCTTTCATCCAGGCAAGCAATTGAACAAAGTGGTACGCTGATATGGCATTGCTTCGAGAAAGACCACTTCCATCGTTAACGTGCAAACCGTCTGTATTGATTTTTGATTTCCAGTGGTTTTCCAAAACCCGCAATCCAGAAGCGGTACTTCCATCGCCCGTTTTAACGTAGCCGACGAGATTGATCATGTGTTCAGCGAAAAGATTGACGCTTCGGTAGTTTGTTTCTTTGATGATGTCGATCAATTTTTCACCCTTATGCGTTGCAATAAGTGCACGCTTGTTATACGTCGCTTCGGAACTTTTTAATTCCATCGATCGCATTCCTGAAGGTGCTTCTTGCACGGAGATGCCATTTTCCTGCAGGTAATTAGAGAATTCATAGGCGCACTGAAGTTCTGGATCGGGAAGACTTCCTTTGACCAAAAAAGCCGATTGATTTACCGGAATTGTACCACTCCCAAATCGATCGAAGCCAAATGGAGCACCGTATAAATAGGCATTGTCCCCCCCTTTATGTGATGCCTCGACGTAATTGTGAAACACTAATCCAGGAACATGGGGTTCAATCGATTTAATGGAAACGATGCTCCCAGCAATACTTCCTGAGGTAAATGTATAGCGTACAAGATTATCAAAAATCGTAAGTCCGGAAGCGCCCGCGCCATAGTAATTTCCCATGTCGACCCAATTCCAACCATCGGGTGCACCTTCGTAGCCAAACTCGGAAGCATCACCAATAACACCGCCGTTAATTTTATAGATTCCCCGAGCTCGTAAACTATCCAGCCATGGCTGCATAAACGCACGTTCTTTTCCTGTAGTAGTAAAGTATTTACTTCCCAGTGAAGGGTCGCCACCACCGCGAATCCATACGTTGCCATTTAAAACGCTGTCTTTCACATAACCGTCAATGTACAATCGGGTTTCTGCCCGGTAATCGGGACCGAGAATGTCTATTGCTGTTGCCGTAGAAATCATTTTGGCAGTGGAAGCTGTTGGCAAGGTCAAATCCTGATTGAAGGAAGCAACAGTCGATTTGCCGTTGAGATCGTACACCAAAATACTAATAGAAGCGTGTTCCATTCCAGTGCTGTTCGCAAAAGTTTTGGTAGCCGTTGCAACAGAATTTTGAGCAAAAACAAAATTTGAACAAATAAAAAGGGCTAAAAGGAGTGAACTTACTATCTTCATCGTGCTATTTTTGATAAATCTCGTAAG
>JBNKGN010000166.1:0-7336 GCA_050289845.1 Crocinitomicaceae bacterium
CTTACACGAATAAAGTGCACGAAATAACCGCCAAAATCGAGTACAGTTTTGCTAAAAATACGGTATTTCAGTCAAATATTATTATAGCCAAAATAAATCGTGTTAGAAAACGCCTCGAAATATTCGAAAGACTTGGACACCTAAAAAAAGAATTTGCCGACAAACGATTCTGAAATGAATAGTGCATCCTCCGCCGATGTCCCCATTGTTTGCATCATGAGTGTATTACCGTATCCTTAATATAGGAGTTGTCCTGTCGTATTTTTAGGAATTTCCCCTTTGCGTGCATCCGATCAAATCTGCATCTTTGTTCCGTAACCAATTATTCAAAAAACGATGTTTATCAATCTATCCAAACAAACAGAAAACAAAGTCACGTTGAAGGTGATCGTCGAAGGGATCTTTCGGGCTCAATTTAATTATTCAGGTTCTATGAAGACCGAGACAATATTTTCGGGACAACTTAGCAAAGAATATCCACTGGGGCTTGTTAAAGATTTGCTTAAGCAAAGAGATCGCTGGTCGGTCATTTTAATCAATGGTCTGGACGAAGATGTTTTTGTAAAAGTACAATTTGAATGGTTTGAAGAAGGTTCGGAGAACCCCATATTCACTTGGATTCCTGGCGAGGCTAAAGAAGGGAAAGTCAAAGTCCTAGCGAATAATAAGTTTGAAGTTGGTTCTTCTAACATATACGTTTAATTGCAAATACTACTTACTATGAAATTCAAACAACTATTGACAATGTTCATGTTCTTTTGCACAGGCATTGGTATCGCACAAGACAGGGACAATACAGCTGACCTAAGAGACTTTTACATGGACTTCTCGGTTACCGAAGTAACAGCCTTTTCAATGTTGAATACGGAACCGAATTCCGTCGTGCGTCCAGGAACTATTAAAGAATTTGCGGGATCGCTGGGAAGTTACGTAACAAAAGACGGTACAATTAAGCCTGGTCTGGCGCTTGAATGGGCTCCAATTAGAACTTTTTGTCGAAAAATTGACTATTCGAACAAAGCGCTACCGCAACTCAGAAACCTTACTTTTTCTGCGGCGACCATTGATGACACAACCACTGCGGATAATGTCCTTTTGGCAACAGCTTTCCGATACACGCCAATTGATAAGCGCAACCCATTGGCCACAGATCATGGCGTTGGACAACTAAATTCGTTAATCGACAAATATTTGTTTGGATTAAAGGACGATCAAAGGAAACTTGACTCCATTTATGCCATCTTAGATCCATATTTTATCGATATTACATTGCGATTGAAAGACCAGCTGGAAGGAAATAGCCAACAGGACACCCTAAGAAATCAATTTAAGGCGATCTTTAATTTCGATGACACGTATATTTTTCGTGAGTTTTATAGCAATAATTTTAAGGATCCAGTAACTGCATCGTCGCTAAAGAATGTGGAGGATGTCATCTTCGGTTTGCTGAACGAGAGTGAATTAACGAAATTAGGATATATAGATGTCGAATCCGATTCGGTGAAAAGACTAACGCAATTAACAGCTGAATACTTTGTTACGAAATTACCCCAGATAGTAAATTTTAGCGAAGAAGATGAAAAGGGATTGGAGGATTTGATCCTCAACTTCAAAGCACAATACAAAAAAGACAATTGGAACAAAATGGCACTTGAATTTGGGGCAGGATCTATTTTCAACGTACCGGGAGGAAAAATGCGTTCCATCAACCAAAATTACTCTACTGCTTACGTCTCCTTTGGAATGCCTTTGGCGCGCGAGAAAGCCAATCCTGATTGCAAAAAACTACACAATTGGTTTCGAAATAAATCACAGTTGATTTTTGTTTCTAAATATCAGTTTTACATGAATCCTGACAGTCTTGAGATGAATTCCTTCTTTGCTGGCGCGCGTTTTTTAATGGGGGATTACGATAAACGTTTTTCCGCAGAAATCGGTTACCGAAACCAAACGGATTTCACAGGCTTAAATCAAGCAGGATGGCAATATTCCGTTGGGGGCGATTTCCGAATTTCAGACGGGAACTGGTTGGAAGTAGCCATTGGTGGACAAGTGATCAATGGAAATGGAACCATCAATCTTTTGCCTCGATTTGCCTACCGTCACGCTTTTAATAGCGAGAGTCGCTTCTTCAAGAAATAGTTGTTTTTGTTCTTAACACGACGTTTTTTCGAAGGTTAAATTGCTTTTATAGTGCTTTTGCTGTAGAATATCGGTAACTTCACGGGCAATGAAATTTTCTGAACTACAACTTAATGAGAGTATGCTTGAAGCGCTCTCTTACATGAACTTTGAAACGGCGACACCTATTCAGGAACAAGCCATTCCATTGATTCTTCAAAACAAAGACTTAATTGCTTGTGCACAAACAGGTACCGGGAAAACGGGAGCCTTCGTTTTACCGATTCTGAACAAGCTCACAGGGCGCGAAGAAACGGCGGTTGACACTTTGATTATCGTTCCTACAAGGGAATTAGCGGTACAAATTGAGCAACAAATCCAGGGATTGTCCTACTTTATTTCAGTAGGTTCAAAAGCGATCTACGGCGGCGGTGGCGGAGGCGACTGGGACGAACAAAAGGAAGCACTCACAACGGGAACCGACATTATTGTTGCGACTCCAGGGAAATTACTGTCACACTTAAAACTCGGCTATGTAAAGTTTGATAAAGTAAAACATTTAGTACTCGATGAAGCCGATCGCATGTTGGATATGGGATTCATTGACGATCTCAATACTATAATCAAATACTTGCCAGACGACCGCCAGACCTTGTTGTTTAGCGCAACCATGCCTCCAAATATTCGACAATTGGCCAAGCGCATTCAAAAAGATCCGATAGAAATCAGTCTTTCGATTTCTAAACCAGCGGAAGGAGTAACGCAACGTGCTGTGATGGTTCACGACGAACAAAAAAACAAAGTGCTTGCGCATTTGATCCGCGAACGCGAGGAATATCAAAGTATTTTGATCTTTACGTCCACGAAAAGTAAGGTGTCTTCCATCGTACAATCGCTCAACCGTGCGAAGTTGCCTGCAAAAGGAATCTCATCAAACCTCGAACAAAGCGATCGAGAAGAGGTCTTACGGGGATTCCGTTCGCGCAGAATTCGAATTTTGGTAGCTACAGATGTGATGAGCCGTGGAATTGACATCAAGGAAATCAATATGGTGATCAATTACGATGCACCTGCAGATGCGGAAGACTACGTGCATCGCATTGGTAGAACCGCACGCGCAAAAACAAAAGGAGAAGCCGTTACGCTTATCAATGAGAAAGACATTCAACGGATCCATCGCATTGAACGCTTAATCGAATCTTCTATTCCTAAAGAACAACCTGCCGAAGAATTTGGTCCAGGTCCAGAGTGGCGAGAACCAAAACCTCGTTCTGGAAAAAGTCGAAGTGGCTCAGGGAATAACAAACGGAAGTTTCACAACCGAAAGAAAAAGCCTAATTCTGCCCCAAAAAGAGATTAAACGAAATTCAGGTCGCGCTTCGGTGCGACTTTTTTTTGCACTGATTTATAAATCGAGGTGTTTCAGTTGTTCGATACGATTGCGCTCCAGGAATTCATCGATCGTTTCAAAATGTTCAATCACTCGTTGATCCTTAAATTCAAAGACCTTTTGCGACAGACCTTCCAGGAACGCCCGGTCATGTGAAACTAGGATTAATGTCCCATCAAATTTCATTAAGGCTTCCTTCAGTACATCTTTTGATTTTAAATCGAGGTGATTCGTAGGCTCATCCAGAATCAAAACGTTTACAGGTTCCAAAAGCAATTTTACCATTGCCAAACGGGTGCGCTCTCCACCAGAGAGAAAGCCTACTTTCTTGTCTATGGCATCTCCCGAAAACATAAATGCACCAAGAATGTTTTTCATTTGCGTGCGGATTTCCCCTTCAGCGACGTAATCCACTGTTTCAAAAACCGTCAATTCAGGATCCAGCAGCGATGCCTGGTTTTGCGCAAAATAACCGACTTTCGCATTGTGCCCCAATTCACAGTGTCCTTCGAAATCAATTTCTCCCATAATTGCTTTGATCATGGTCGATTTTCCTTCTCCATTTCGCCCGACAAAAGAAACCTTCTCTCCGCGAGAAATGGACATGTTGGCGTTTTTGAAAATTACTTTGTCACCGTACGATTTACTCATTTCTTTTACGGTCACTGGATAATCCCCCGAACGCTGAGAAGGAGGGAAGCGCAGGGACATTGCGGAAGTATCAATTTCATCGATTTGGATCAACTCTAATTTTTCGAGCATTCTTTGTCGGGAACTCACCGAATTGGTTTTCGAATATGTCCCTTTGAATTGTTCGATGAAACGCTTGTTGTCCGCAATCATCTTTTGTTGCTCGTTGTACGCTTTGATTTGTTGTTGACGGCGTTCTTCACGCAGCGTTAAATAATGGGAGTAATTGGCTTTGTAATCGTAAATACGCCCCATCGTGACTTCAATCGTGCGATTGGTAATGTTGTCAATAAATGTCTTGTCGTGTGAAATCACAATAACGGCTTTCGCTTTGTTTTTTAAGAAATCTTCGAGCCAAATCACCGATTCAATATCAATATGGTTGGTCGGCTCATCCAATAAGACCAAATCCGGTTTTTGAAGCAAAATCTTAGCTAATTCGATTCGCATACGCCATCCACCGCTAAATTCGCTTGTTTTACGAGTAAAATCCTCGCGTTTAAATCCAAGTCCGATCAAAGCTTTTTCAACTTCAGCATCGTAGTTGATCTCTTCAATGGCGTAGTATTTTTCACCAAGTTCCGTTACGCGCTCGATGATATTCATGTATTCCTGAGACTCATAATCGGTGCGGGTTTCCAACGCCTTGTTTAATTCGTCGATTTCGGTACGCATCTGGAAAATTTGTCCGAATGCCTTGGTTGTCTCTTCGAATACTGTGCAATTATCCTCGGTAAGCAAATGCTGTGGCAAATACGCAATCACCGTTCCTTCTGCACACTGAATACTTCCACGATTTGGCGATTGTTCACCTGCAATGATTTTCATCATGGTTGATTTTCCAGCTCCATTTTTTCCCATCAATGCGATTTTATCGTTCTCATTGATCACGAAACTCACATCGGCAAAAAGGGTTCTTGCACTGAACTCTACTGTTAAACCATTCACTGAAATCATACGACACTTTTTTGAAGGCGCAAAACTACTAAAAGCAAACTATTTCACGCGGAAATTCGTATCAAATCGACGCGATTATTCCAGAATAGCAATATGCGCAATTGCGTCTCCCATCGTTACAATAGGCGAGTGGTTCAGACAAATAATGTAGCCACTATCAGAAGACTTGATTTTTCGTTCGAAGAAGCCGTAGGGATCTGTTACTGTACCGATGATATCACCTTTATTGATTCTATCCCCATTGCGTACAAAAGACCGATACATTCCCGAATGATTGGCGCGGACCCAAGCCGATTTTTCAAAGACAATCTGTTCTTGTTCTTTGGAACCTTTGAAATCTTCGGGAAATTTCTTTACGCCGAGATGATCCAAAACGTTTAAAGCTCCAGTGATTCCTGATTTGGTCACCTCACGATCGAGATCCAGCGATTTACCGCCTTCAAATAGAAGTACTTTTTTACCCAATTTCGTTGCGGATTCCCGGTAGGATTTCTCACGATACGTTGAATATTTAATGAATTTCACTCCAAAACGTTTCGCAAGTTCCAGTGTTTCTTCGTGTTCGTTGGAAATCCGAATCTGAGAATAATTGAATCGGGCATCTCCTCCAGTATGATAATCAATGCAATAATCCGCGTGCACCAACAATTCCGTCATTAAAACGTGCGCAAACTTACTCGCCAACGATCCTTTTTTGGCTCCAGGGAATACTCGGTTTAAATCTTTTCCATCGGGAAATTCCCGCGTTTTCATGATGAAACCAAAGGGATTCACAACAGGCACGCAAATAATCATTCCTGCATCGGGTACGTTGTATTTTCGGGAAACCAATTGCCGTACGATCTCCACACCATTCACTTCGTCTCCGTGAATTCCCGCGGTGATTAACACACAAGGCCCTTCTTTTCGGGAACGGTTTATAATAACGGGAACGTCAATTTTGGTTCGCGTGTGCAAATGCGCAATATCAATACTCAATTGGTACTTTTTTCCAGGCAGAATCTTTTCTCCAAGTATGGTGATTTCTTTAGGCATTCGATCGTTGGTTCTTTCGTTTAGCAGTGTAAACATACATTTTTTGCACTTATGTTGTTTCACGCAACGAGATCATTTTTTACCAGAAATTTAATAGCAAAGTCAGATGATCAATGCAATTCTATTACCATGGTAAATATTTTCTTTCATTTCTTCGCTTTTACCAAGGATCTTCCTTAGTTTTGAAGGAAGAATTAAGAAAATGACTCATAAAAAAGTTGCCCGAATCCTACCCGCTGATCCAATTGACATGGGAGGATTTCCAGTCAAACAAGCCCTGCCAACTGTTCAAGTTGCACAAGTAGATCCTTATTTGTTAGTGCATCATGCGCGTGTGAAACCCATTTTTGATCGTCCTGCGAAAATTCAGGGAGTTGGACCGCATCCACATCGTGGATTTTCTCCAGTTTCGTTTATTATTGAAGGGGAAGTGCACCATCGCGATAGCTGGGGACACAATCAAATCGCCAAAACAGGGGAGGTACAATGGATGCACGCTGGAGCAGGGATTATCCACAGTGAACGACCAAGCCAAGCCGTTATCGATGCCAAAGGGATGCAAGAATTTGTGCAGATTTGGATCAATAGTCCCGCTGACAAAAAAATGATTCCACCAGAATATACGCACGTCTCCGAAGAGGCTATCGTACGGATTCCAAGCGCAAATGAATTAACGGAAACAAAATTAATTTCTGGAAAGTACGGTGATTTAGTGGGGAATTTTAAAAGTCAAAGCCCTCTGTTGCTTCTTTGGTCCAAATCGGTTTTAGGAGGTCGGGAAACGTTCACCATTCCAGAAGGATTTAATGCCGCTTTGTATTTAATCAAAGGAAATGTTCGGATCGAAGGCCACGGTTTGGTTGATCCTGAGAATCTATGCGTTTTCGAAACAGCAGGGGATGCCGTAACCATTGAAGCGAAAACAGACGCGGAATATTTGATTTTAGCAGGGATGCCTATTGACGAGCCTTTAGCCCAACACGGTCCGTTCGTTATGAATACGCAAACACAAATTATGGAAGCTATGCGCGATTATCAAATGGGAAAAATGGGCGTCTTGATAGAAGAATAAAGCGCTCTATTCTTAAAACCGTTATTTTTGGCGGCTATGAATACGACAGTTATTTTTATCGCCGTCGGTGC
>JBNKGN010000167.1:0-7317 GCA_050289845.1 Crocinitomicaceae bacterium
CATTATGTGTTCAATACACCGTACGATCAACTCGTATGGGATGTTGGACATCAAGCTTACGGACACAAAAT
Organism: Crocinitomicaceae bacterium; assembly: GCA_050289845.1. Classification (GTDB taxonomy): domain Bacteria; phylum Bacteroidota; class Bacteroidia; order Flavobacteriales_D; family Crocinitomicaceae; genus UBA4466. The sequence continues at coordinate 72 of JBNKGN010000167.1, forward strand.
ATTAACGGGAAGAAAAGACACCTTCCCTTCCAATCGGATCAAAGGCGGAATTTCAGGATTTCCCAAACGATCCGAAAGCGAATACGATACTTTCGGTGTTGGACATTCTTCCACGTCGATTTCGGCGGCGCTAGGAATGGCTGTAGCCAACCATTACAAAGGGGAAAAAACGCGTCAGCATATTGCGGTGATTGGTGATGGTGCGATGACTGCAGGGTTGGCTTTTGAAGGTATGAACCACGCTGGTTTTGAGAAAGACGCCAATTTATTAGTGGTACTCAACGACAACTGTATGTCGATAGATCCAAATGTTGGGGCATTGCGCGAATATTTGACAGATATCACCACTTCGCATACGTACAACAAAGTAAAGGAAGACGTTTGGAATCTTTTGGGGAAGATATCCAAGTTCGGTCCAGACGCACAATCCGTTGCTTCTAAAATATCTTCAGCGCTGAAAGGATCTCTTTTGAAACAAAGTAATCTTTTCGAATCGTTGAATTTCCGTTATTTCGGACCTGTTGATGGACATGACGTTATCGGTTTGGCAAAGGTAATGGAAGATCTCAAAGACATCCCAGGACCGAAAATTTTGCATTGTATTACACGTAAAGGTGCGGGATATAAATTCTCGGAAGAAGGAAACCCTACACAATGGCATGCTCCTGGAGTTTTCAATAAAGACACTGGGGAGATCGTGAAAGTGGTCCCGAAATCACCGCAGCCGCCGAAATACCAAGATGTTTTTGGTCATACCATAGTGGAATTGGCAGAAAAGAACGCTAAAGTTATGGGGGTTACGCCTGCAATGCCTTCAGGGTGTTCCTTGACGTACATGATGGCAGCAATGCCTGAACGCACTTTTGATGTTGGAATTGCTGAACAACACGCGGTGACCTTCTCTGCTGGACTGGCAACACAGGGTCTGGTACCGTTTTGTAACATCTATTCGTCATTTATGCAACGGGCTTTCGATCAGGTGCTGCACGATGTTGCGCTTCAAAACCTGAACGTTGTTTTCTGTTTGGATCGTGGAGGTTTGGTTGGTGCCGATGGCGCAACGCATCACGGAGCGTATGATTTGTCTTATATGCGTTGCATTCCGAATATGATTGTTAGTGCTCCGATGAATGAAGCCGAATTGCGTGATTTGATGTACACTTCGCAATTGGAAAATATGGGACCATTCTCCATTCGCTATCCGCGCGGCGGTGGTGTAATGACCGAGTGGAAAACACCAATGAAAAAAATCAAAGTAGGAACGGGACGTAAAGTTTCTTCAGGAAATGATATTGCCATTTTAACGATTGGTCACCCTGGAAATTTCGCTCAGGAAGCGATCAGCGAATTGAAAGATTCAGGCGCTTCGATTGCTCATTATGACATGCGATTCGTCAAACCAATTGATGAATTACTGTTGCACGAGGTATTCTCTAAATTCGATAAAATTATCACCGTAGAAGACGGCTGTTTGATGGGGGGATTTGGTTCCGCAGTTATCGAATTTATGGCAGATCAAAAATACAGCGCAGAAGTTGTTCGTTTGGGAATTCCAGATGCATATATCCAACATGGAACGCAAAAAGAACTATGGGAAGAATGTGGATTTGACACCAAAGCGATTGTTGCAACGGTGAAAGAGTTATTGCAAATGAACGTGGCCGAAAGCGCAAAATCAGCGGAAGGCTAATTGGTGACTCTACGTAGAGTTAGGTTTACGAAAATTACTTTTTTAGAGCATCCAATGCCCGTGGTACGCAACTTCTAAGATCGCTAATGCTAATAGCCACTTTTCTTCTTCCTCCGAAGCTGTATCGTGTAGCATTAGGATGGGTTGCATCAATTCATTAGACTTAAAAACACTTGAAAACGAACGCATTTCAGAGCGGTCTGAGGACACATGAATGGTGGCCAATTTTCGATTGTTCAGCAGAAGTGGAAAGGTATTATCGCCCGAACGAAAGTGGCGCTTTCCAAGGGAAAAGGACACTTTTTGAGGATGTTTTGCGTGGCCAATTTTATTTCCTGAAGCATCAAAAATATCTCCAGTCGCTTGAATTACGCCAAGTTTTGATTGGTTAAAAAGGATGGTATAGCATTCATCCTGCATGGTGAAATTGATTTGGAAATCACTGCTTTTCGCAATCATAGAACCATTCGCACCCATGCCGCTTTCAACTCTTTGGAAGGCAATAATTGGTGTCCCATCGATGGCGTGAATTTTCCCTGTTAATTTTTTTGTAAAGCCACCGATGTACTTGAATTGCATCATTCGAGAAATGTGTCTGGCGGAATAACCCTTCTGAGGATCGAATTCCTGAGGCGGCAGTTGAGGCTCTGGTGTGCGTTCATTTTCCCAGGTAGGTTGCGGTGTATTTTTCGGATTGCTGGAAGACCGTATGATCCATACAATGAGAAAAATAATTCCTCCGAAAATCAGAATAACAGGAACAAAAAAGGAAAGTAATACAGCGGACATCCAGTGCTTTTATGCCAACGTGAATACAATTGGAATTCGACAGCGAGTGCGCACTTTGGTCGAGCCTAACTTACCAGGTTTCCATTTAGGCATTTGACGAATCACACGAACGGCTTCGCTATCCAAAAGTGGGTGCACTCCTTTCTCCACGGTAATGTTGGAAACGCTTCCGTCTATCTCGACAATAAATGATAGATATACTTTACCTGAAAGATTCTTTTCGATTGCTTCTTCAGGATATTTCACTGTGCTAGAAATATAGCGTTGTAGTCCCTTCGTCTTTCCACGAAATTGCGCGTCTTTATCAGGAAAATCGACAATATCACTGTCTGTAGTTGAAGGTTTTGCCGCAGGGGGCGGTGGCGGTGTAGGGTTTTGGGCAGAACTCCAATGTGCCGCACAAGTGGTGAATACAAAAAATAGAATAAGATACTTCATAATGCTCAAAGATAGAAATTCATCCAACACTGTAGGAAACCGTCATTAACAAGTAAAAACATTTACAAAACGAAGTTGTTTTAGAAAATCGCGTTTTGTCAAAGTGGAAATTATGATGAAGTCTGTATTTTTGACAAATGATCCGACCAGTAACCCTTGACGATGCCGGAGCAATCACGGCGATATACAACCATTACATTCGTTCGACTGTAATTACGTTTGAGGAAGTGGAACTTACAACAGCAGAAATGCGCGCGCGTATCGAGGGAATTGCTTTCACTAAAGGATTTCCTTATCTCGTTCTCGAAGAAAATGACAGCATTGTTGGGTATGCGTACGCGGGCACCTTTCGTGAGCGATTTGCCTACAGATTTACCGTAGAAAGTTCGGTGTATTTGCACCCCGATCATTTTGGGAAAGGTCATGGGAAGACGTTATATGCGGCGTTGCTTACTAATTTGCGCGAAGGAGACTACCATCGTGTTATAGGAGGAGTTACCCTACCCAATGAAGCTAGCGTGCGTTTGCACGAATTTTTTGGGTTTCGGAAAGTGGCACATTTTTCAGAAGTCGGCTTTAAATTTGAGCAATGGCTTGATGTCGGTTTTTGGGAATTGGAACTGCAATGACTGGGAATTAATAGGGTACTTATACCTAATGAAAATAGCATTTGTGCGTATAGGTTTCTTTGAATTTCGGAAGTACATTTACGAAGATTCCCTCAAAATAGAACTATGAGTCCAACAACCGCAAAAATCATGTTGATCCGTCATGCGGAGAAGCCAACAACATCAATTCAAGGTGTCAATTTTGATGGGAAGGACGACCCAGAATCACTTATTGTCCAAGGATGGCAGCGCGCGGGTGCATTGGTAACTTTATTTGATCCCTTCCGAGGTGCATTGCAAAACACGGGACTTGCGACGCCAGATAGCTTGTATGCATCATCAATTCGAAAAAAGGGACAGCCTAAAGACGGCGATAGTAAGAGTGAGCGACCCGTGGAGACCATCACACCACTTAGTCAACGGTTGAATCAGACGATTAACGAGAACTACGGAAAGGCTGATATTGAGGATTTGGTGCAAGAAATCACTCAACTCGAAGGAACGGTTTTGGTGTGTTGGCAACACGAAGCGATCCCTGCCATTTCTAATCTGATTTTGAAAAACACGTCGACTGTTCCACAAACATGGCCTGGTGATCGTTTTGACTTGGTTTGGGTATTTGATTTAAATCCGCAGACTGGAACGTATTCCTTCGCCCAAATCCCGCAAAATTTGATTGCTGGAGATTCAAACACCCCTATTTCCTAATTCAATACGGGCTTTTAGCGAACCGATTAAAGCGAAAACCGCAATCCGTTTTCTAACGAGATCACTTCGCGATTTACACCTTTTGGCGGGTAAGAATCTGTGAAGTAATTGAATTGGGTCGTAAAGGAAATTTGCCTGGTGAGTCTTAGTATGAGTGCATTTTGACTGTTGATTCGAAAATCGCTGATGTTCGTCGAGGAAGGTTGATAATAGGTTACCGATGTGAATTCGCCCAGATTGTTCGGGAATTTCCATGAAATCACGCCATAATTCGAGAAGCGCACTGCACCAGATGCTGAAAATTGCGGATCACGGACTTCTTCGTACTCGTAGAAAGCAGAAATGCCCAAATACATTTTGAGAGCTTTGCCTTTGTTGATTTTGAACCGCGCTCCAGTGCCAGCCAGTCCTCTGGTTTTAAGGCTCAATAACTCGTTGAATTGCAGTTGCGAATAAACCTCCCAACGCAACCATGGATTGATTTTATAGTTGTATCGAAGGTGCGCAAACCCGGCATTATTGCTTGTCATGTTGAACGATTTCGCCAGATTGTAGCTTCCAAGGATGAGGAAGATGTTTTTCAATGATTTCGATTTCAATTGAATGGAAGCGGCCGATTTAAAGTGCGAAGAAGCAATCCCATTGGTTTTTTGATAGCTGTAATGTGCACTTGCATTTCCTGAGGCGCGAATACTGTCTGTTTGCATCCGCTGTGATTCAATGTTTACGAGTTGGGCACGAGACTGAAAGGCAAAAAAGAAACAACAACAAAGAAGGATTCTCATGGCAGCACAAAATTCGAAATGAAGGTACAAAGTCTCGCGAACAAAGCAATTCTAATACTGAAGTCTTTTCAGAAATAAAAACTACAATCCAAGTAAGAGCAAGGGGTTGGGGCAGTTTTGGGCATACCATTCCAATTTCGCTTCCGAACAAACGCCAGGATAGTCGCCCCAATTATTTTCCAGATCGAGCATCAATTGAAAATGAAGATGTGGCGCGTAATCACCGTTGACACTTGCGTCGCCCAACCAACCAATTCGATCACCAGCAGAAATCCTTGCACCTTCATGAATCCCCGAAAGCGAATCAACACTCAGATGACCGTATAAGGAATACAATTTTGTTTCGCCGATGATGTGTTCAAGGAGGATCGTTGGACCGTAATCACCATGATTTTGGTTATTCTGAAAGCTGTGGATTTTACCGTCTAATAGCGCATGTACACTCGTTCCTTCGGGAGCCCATAAATCGACGCCCAAATGGATGTTTCGTTCCTCTTTTTGATTGGCGAAATAAGCACTTCTTTGATAAAGGTTACGTCGTTCCAAATAGCCTCCAAAGGCAACTTTTTTGTTCCGCTCGTTTAGATACCCATCAATAAACAACTCCCAATTATCACTGGAGGAGGCATCTACGTTTTGAATGGCATCGTTGGAAACGGAAAGATCAATCGCACAATAATCCGTCTTGGAAATCTGTGGATCTAAAACCGTTGCTGCTTTCTTCGCGAGTCCTTCAAAATCAATGTTGGGCATATCCATTGAGTTAAATTCTACTTTGGTAGGTAAACAATTCATGATAACGCCCTTCCGACGCCAGCAATTCGTCATGTTTACCTTGTTCAGCGATACGCCCATCTTCGATCACTAAAATTTGGTCGGCTTGTCGAATGGTACTCAAACGGTGAGCGATGACGAAGGTGGTTCTGTCTTTCATCAATTGGTTCAAACTTTTTTGAATGAAGGCTTCACTTTCAGTGTCAAGATTGGAAGTAGCTTCGTCCAGAATCAATATTTTCGGATCTGCGAGCAAAGCTCTGGAGATAGAAATTCGTTGACGTTGTCCTCCCGATAATTTCACCCCTCGTTCACCGATAACTGTGTCCAGTCCATCTTCAAAACGATCGGTAAACTCATCAACGTATGCGCCAGAAACGGCGGCGTTTAATTCTTCCTCTGTAGCATTTGGTCGAGGGAATAAAATGTTTTCTCGCACCGTTCCCTCGAAAAGAAAATCGTCTTGAAGTACCACCGCCAAATCCTTACGAAAACTAGATAGGTTGACTTTCGAAAGATCCTTTCCGTCAAGCGTTATGGTCCCTTTTTGCGGATTGAGAAATGTCGCCGCCAAACTTGCAATGGTAGATTTACCAGATCCAGATGAGCCAACGAGGGCTGTGACACTTCCTGCGGGAGCTTTAAAAGAAATGTCATGCAAGACTTCCTTGCTTTCTTCGTAACTAAATGAAACGGAGTCAAAAATGATATCGCCATGGATTTTTTCGAGTATCACAGGACGCTCATCAGGATTGTCTTCCTCTTTCATGTTCAACAATTCTTGGGTTCTGTCGAGACCCGCCATCGCTTCAGTCAATTGACTTCCAATGTTACTCATTTGAATAATAGGTGCAATCATGAATCCCAAGAGCAACGAAAATTGGAAAAATTCACCAATGGACATGGTTCCTCCCATCATGAAATAACCTCCGATTCCCATAATTCCCGTGGAGGCTAATCCGAGTAAAAAGGTGGATGAGCTGGTAATAAGTGCGGTTGCCGTTAGACTCTTTTTTACATTTTGAAACAACCGGTCGACGCCAATAGAGAAGGTGGCATTTTCTTGTTTTTCAGCGTTAAATCCTTTGATGACGCGGATACCACTTAAGGTCTCAGTAAGTCGCCCTGTAACTTCCGCATTGATTTTGCCACGTTCACGGAAGATTGGTCGCACATAGCCAAACGCCTTTAGTGCTATGACAGCAAAAACTGCAACAGGAACTAATACAGAAACGGTCATAAGTGGATCAATGCGGATCAATAGAATCAAAGAAACGATAGCAGTAATGGAGCCGCCAATTAGTTGAACAAACCCTGTACCAACGAGGTTTCGCACGCCCTCGACATCTGTCATTACACGCGATACTAAGGCACCTGATTTATTGTTGTCAAAAAAGCTAATCGGCAATTTCATTAATTTTTGTTGCACTTGGGAGCGCATTTGCGAGATCATA
>JBNKGN010000168.1:0-7272 GCA_050289845.1 Crocinitomicaceae bacterium
TGATCAAACAAGCGAGGTACCTATTGAGGATGAAATGTCCGAGTATTTGGCCGGAATCGAAGCGTCGTTGTCTACTTTCGAGGGATCGATTTACTTTGTGGGTGCCAATTGGGACGGAGTAGATTTGACCCTTGATTTCATAAGAAATGGCCATTGGGAAAATGGCGACGATGGCAAGTTTCAAGAGAAAGTAGATGCCGTTCGAAAAGGGGATGTTTTGGTATTAAAATCAACGTTTCAACAAGAAAGAGAAGGTGTTTTAAGAGTAAAAGCGATTGGAGTTGTATTGGAAAATACGAAAGAGCAACTATTGAAAGTTGATTGGCGTATTGAGACGGGAAATATCGATATCTACGGGAGTTTCTCCAGTTTTCGAAGCCGCCTTCAAGAGATGGACCAAGCCACCTTTGTTGAGTTAATGAAACAATTGGGACGCCTTTTTGAGGTGCAATCGTTGTTTGGAAAAACAGAAGTTCTGACTAAAGAAAAGGAAGGAACCGTGCCTGGTTTCGGGGCTATTCACTCGGATGCAGGAGACAAAGATTCCCTCAATTTCGAAAAAGACGTGCAATCTTTTGCTGCGTTGATTGCCTTAAAAGAAATGAAACCACCTCTGGCAATTGCGCTTTTTGGAAGATGGGGAAGTGGGAAAAGCTTTTTCATGCGAAGTCTTCGTAAACGGATCAAGGAACTTTCTAAATATCAAGGCTTTGTAAATGAAAACGGAGAGGTTCGTACCTCAGATCCTTCTAATCAAACCGAATTGTTCCATCGAGGCATTGCGCATATTTGGTTCAATGCGTGGTCGTACATGGACGCAAATCTTTGGGCAGGATTGGCACACAGTATGTTTGAGAAACTCAACCTCTACATTACAGACAACACATTGAGCGATCTCGAACGCCTGAAAGTGAAAGTGAAGATTACGAAGCGATTGGAACTGTTGCACAGCGATTTGCAAGATTATGTTGAGAAGAAGGAGCGCTTGACCCAATTAAGCGAACAACTCGAACTGGACAAGGAATCACGCATTCGGAGTTGGTTCTCGGGGCGCTACGATAGTGCAGTTTCGAAGTTCTTAGCGTCGAACGGAATAGAGGAAGCAACAGCCAACAATTTCGTGCCTTCAAAATTGCAGCAGTATTTTAAAAAGGGCATTTCCTTGATTGATTTCTTTAAGGCCAATGCGTATCAAACGACCATTTGGGTACTTGCTGGAATCGTGTTGGTTCTGGTTGGGAAAAGTGTTGTCGTTGAATTTTTTCTGAATGATTTTGAAGGTTGGAAGACTTTATTGACGTCTACTTGGGGCACATTTGTTTCCGTCGTGGTGCCGATCGGTGTAGCGGTATCTGGTTTTTTTGTGAAACGTGGGAAAGCATTGAAATCACTGAAAACATTAATTGTCGACGAGGGAGTTCTACGCTCTAAAACTCAAGCTTCCGAAGAATATGAGACGACTCGAAAAGGGATTGAAGAAGTGGACGCATTGATTGAAGAAGTTAACGCTAGTATTCTGAAGGAGTATGCGAGCGAGAAACATCTGACGAAATTAGCGATTGCCAATTTTATAGAAAATCGATCCGATCATGATGATTACAAAAAGCATTTGGGTATTATTACAACGATTCGTAAGGATTTTGAGACACTTAGTGCTTTGTTTGCCGACGTAGAAAAAGTACACGAAGTCCCACAAAACAAAAACGAAAAAGCGCGCTTCGATGAATTAAAAGAAGACAGAAAGGTCATTCAAGAGGCCTTTGGAAGTGAAAACGAGTATCCGAAATTAGAGCGGATCATATTATATATTGACGATCTCGACCGCTGCACAGATGAAAAGGTGTTACAAGTACTGCAAGCAGTACATTTATTAATGGCATTCCCATTATTTATCGTGGTGGTAGGAGTGGACGAACGCTGTGTGAATAATGCCTTGCGGTACGAACATTTAAAACGCTATCGGGGGATTGACCCAACAATCGTGAAAGAAGCAATCAATACGATTGCGCCTCGAGAATATTTAGAGAAAATTTTTCAAATTCCTTTCCAGTTGCCTATTGCGACGACAGAAGGGGTGGAGAACCTGATCGAAGATTTAATTCCTGAGACGGTCGACAAAGTAGACTTTCCGATGGCTGTTGATCGTTCAGATACGCCGCCAGTACTCTTGCACTCGCTAAGGAATCAAGACTTGAGTTCTTTGGATTTAAGGAATAAGACGTTGGAAATGGAAGAACAAGAAGAGGGGGGATTCGAAATACAAGAATCGCAAGAACTTGATTTCGTGAAAGAGTCCGCTTCGCTGTATGAATCGAAAGAAAAAATAAACGTACCGCCAACAGTGCAACCACAACGCATATCAATCACGACTTTTGAAAAAGAACAATTGAAACGATGTGCCTTCCTTCTTGGGAATAATCCACGTACGATTAAACGCTATGTAAATATTTATCGGATTGTAAAAATCCACGAAGGAAACCGTTTGGAAACGAATGAGGAGGTAGCGAGTGTTGCCTTGATTTTGGCATTGTATCTCGGAAAGTATCGGGAGATTGTATCTTTATTTTTTGAAACCAGCAACGTTCGTTTGAACGATTATTTATATGGAAGTACGCTTGATGGAGCAGGAATTTTACGGGATGAACTAGTGGTTTTTGGAGCCGAAAATAAGTTATACGAGAATTTTTCATCAAAGACTTCCAACGATTTAAGTGAATTTAAAACACTTGTCGAGCGTTTCTCCTACCGCTTGTCCTAGCCCAATCCCAAGTATTAACAGCTTCACTACGAATATTTAATCGGATAAATTCAGGTACTTCTACCTATTGACAATAACTTCAATCTATTCGATCTTTGAAAAAAAAACAAGTATCGATGAAATTAGCTGTTATCACTGCCGTGCTTTTGATGTCCTGTGTCTCGGCGTCAAATTCGGAAAAGGAGGTCTATATCTGTGTGTCAAAATCGGCGGAGGTGTACCATCTCAAGAAAGATTGTCATGGATTGAATCGATGTACGCACGAAGTGAAAGTCGTTTCATTGCAAAGTGCCAAGGAAACCTACAAAAGACGTTTGTGTGGATTTGAAGATTAATAATGTGTATTACGAACCAATCTCCCTAATAAAAAAATGATTTTTCTTGAAAACGAAAAGGAAATAATGACGTCAGATGATGGCACCGTTGTTTTAACAAATTACAGAGTGCAATACACGCAACAGGATCGATTTATTTCAATCATGCTTGATAAGATTAGCGCAATTCAATTCGTGTATCGCAGTAATTTATACGCACTCTATTTAGGAGTCTTTGTTGGTATTCTGTCAATTATAGCTGGAGCAGCAGAAATGGGTCAATTATTCATTATTGGACTTTTGGTTGCGGCTATTTTACTCCTTTATTACTTTTTCTCGCGACACCATGTCGTGGCAATTGTCTCTGATAGTGGAACCTCTTTGGATTTCTATACGAAAGGAGCCAATCGCAGTTCGCTTATGAAATTTGTGAATGCCGTAGAGCGTGAGAAATTCATTTATTCCAAGAAATTGCATAGTTTCAAAGAAAATTAATGCATGATCAAATTTGTCTTCTTTTTAAGTGTATTTATGCAGCTGACGGCTGCTTTTGCTAGGGAGAAGTCGGTGTTCATTGTGATTGTAACAGATCCTTTGGGTGATCCTGTTCCCAACGCAAATATCAGATTGGAAGGACAAAAAGGAGTTACTGATTCACTTGGAGCGTGTCGGTTTTCTAAAGTGAAATTGAAAAAGAAATACGATATCAGCATTGAGGGCGATCGCTCGAAATACCTGGAATGGAAGAACAGTGTTCAATTATCCGGCAGTACCAGGCGAACCTTTGTTCTCGAATGGAATGCTGTGTATTTCGGCAACCTGATATTTCAACTTCGGTCCCAAACCATCGAGGAACGAAAGGTGGTATTCGAAAATACCGATTTTTCAAAGTATGCGTTGTGCAGCGATACCACAGGAGATCATTATTTTATGGAAGCAGCATTCCCAGGTGGTCAGAGAATGATGCAGTATTTTATTTCCAGTTATATAGAATATCCTGAAGCGTCCTTAGATATGGAAGAACAAGGAAAAGTATACCTCTCCTTTGTTGTCGAAGGGGATGGTTCTCTTTCAACAATAATGATTGAAAAGGGTGTTTCTCAGGCTTTGGATAGGGAAGCAAAACGGCTGATAAAAAGCATGCCCTCATGGAGTCCTGCCTATTGTAATGGCGAGCCAGTGCGAATAAAAGTGCGTTTACCTCTTGTCTTCACTTTGGAATAACAACGGATGATGACGGCATCATTGTTGTATACACAGGAAAAGAGTAACTTCGTTGCTATCAAATACTAAAACCAATGAAACAACCAATTTACCTACTATTATTCGTTTCTATATTTATACTTGGATCATGCGCTGAGAAGGTCGTTTCTCCTCAAATTCCCGAAGAAATTGTGGAATTGCCTGACCCCGTCGAAGAAACGGAAGAAGTTATTGAGCAAGAGCAAGTGGAGACAATGGTTGGTCACGAACGAACGGTTGTGGGATCGTACCGAAGCGTGAAAGGCGTTATGGATAAATTAAGCTGTTATTGCTCTAATGGCGGCTATGTTTCTGGTCCTTCTGGGGAAGTGGTGGCTGTTTCATTTGACGATAACCTGGACATTCCAAGCTGTGATAATATCCGCGTGACTGGACACATGACCAGCAAACAAATCGATTCGAATGGCGCCTGTCCTGCAGGAACAATGTCTTTTATGGTGGTGGAATCCTACGAGATTGGTGATTAATCTTAAAACAATTAATTTAATGAAAAAGATATTTACTTTACTCGCAATTGCTGTAGTATTCGGTACTCCAGAGGTATTCGCACAGGAGGATGACGTAAAAATCATTTTTTCCGATCACGAATTCGAACCTGGAACGGAAGAACGCATGTATGGAGATCGTGTGGTGTTCCGCAAGAAACCAGATACAGAATCGAATGCGTTAGATACATTAGCCATTGGTGCCACCGTGGAAATTGTAAAGAAAGTGGACGAAACGATTGTCATTAACGGTCTTGAATGCAATTGGTACAAAGTAAAGTATAACGGAAAATCGGGATATGTGCCGGGTGGATTTATCGCATTGGATCATAAAACGGTGGGAGCATACACTTACCTTGTGATCTACGCTGGTTCGGATGATCCTGCGGAGTTTTATGAGAAACGTATGGTGCGTTGCCGCGTACTAGAGGAATCAGGCAACTATTTTGGTCATGAAATTGGGGTTTACAATACGTCCTTTTATTTGGAGGCATTTGAAAATCGTGGTGTCAAGGGAATTCAAGGAATTGTTTGCATTAATTTGGTGGCAGAGGCATGCGGCGTTGATGGAGGAGAAATCTATTTGTTTAATGACGGAGAACGGCTTGTAAAAGTAATCGAGTTAAGCAGTGTCGCAGATGGCGGTGTTTTTTGGTACAACGAATCGATTACGTTTCCCGAGGATGGTTATTGGGGAGAAAACATACTTTACTTCGAGCGTGAATATGGTGAAATGGTAGACGAAGAATTGAACTTAACAAAAGCAACGCTCTTCGGACTTCCGCTAGAATGGAAGGACGGTGTACTATTTCCCGACGTCGAAACCATTGACTTTGATTCTTACGAATTGGAAGAATAAAAAAAGAGGAAGCCGAAAGACTTCCTCTTCTTCTTTGGGATGAAATGTTTACTGTCTTACAAACTGCAATTCGGTGTGCAATCGTACTTCATCACTCACCACGATACTACCCGCCTCAGTGATTGCACTCCACTTCAATCCAAAATCTTTACGATTAATCTTACCAGAAATCGTCATTCCCGCTTTGGTTTGCCCGTATGGATCCACGGCAATTCCACCAAATTCTCCTTTCAGTTGAACGTTCTTTTTCACATCGCGAATGGTCATTTCGCCATCAATGATCAAGTCGTCTCCGTTTTTTACGACGTTTGTACTGGTGAAAGTCAACAGGGGATAGGTTTCTGCATTAAAGAAATCGTCTGACATTAAATGTCCATCACGATCTGCCACTCCAGTGCTAATGCTATTGACATCTGCTTCAAATTCAAAGTAGGCACCTGAGAAATCATCGCCCTCTGTTTTAGCATGTGCACGAAATGATTCAAAAGAACCATTGACATTCGTGATCATCATGTGTTTTACTTTAAATTCAATTTCGCTGTGCGTTGGGTCTACATTCCAGGTAGTATTCATATCGTTTGTTTTAAATTATTACGTGTTTTTATGATACAAATATACCGTGGTAAATATATTTAAAAATTGATCTATGTTAAGACTTTCAAAAAATTATTTTTTCGTTCGATTGCGCTTCATCCGGCTCAAAGATTCAGGCAGGATTCCCAGGTACGAAGCAATTTGGTATTGGGGAACTAACTGCTCGATCTTGGGCGATCGTTGTAATAATTTTTGATAACGAATTTCCGCTGACTCACTAACAGTAGATAAAAAACGCGATTGCAAAGCCGTTAAATGCTTTTGGATCACAATGCGGAAAAGGCGTTCCAACGCTGGGATTTGTTGAAACAGGGCTTCTTTTGCTTCGAAATTGATTACCAGTAATTGGGTGTCCTCAAGTGCCTGTGCGTTCAGTTCCGCGACCGATTGTTGGTAGAAAGCAGAAAGATCGCCTACCCACCAGTTGTCAAAAGCGAAATTTAGGACATGTTCCAATCCTCTCGTGTCGAGATAATAAACGCGTAAAGTTCCACTCAAAACAAAAGCTTCTACATCCGAAGGCTCTCCTTGTCGAAACAAATGTGCCTTTTTTTTCAAAAGCATCGGTTGGTACGCCGCGCGAATATTGGCCTCGTCTTCTTTCGAAAGTGTAATTCGCTTCGAAATATAGTCTATAAGTGCGTCGTGCGGGTTTTGCATACCGTAAAAATACCGAAAGCTAGAGGAATGTGGAAGACAAATCAACAGCAATCATACCTACATTTCATGTAGAAAAGTAGCGTTTATATTACAAAAAGTAAAGTAAACTTGTCAAATTGAATTTTTAAACTATCTTTGTGTCAAATAAACTTTACAAATAATCAAATACAGTTTACAAATGAAAAGCAATAACACTAAAAAACCAGTGGTGAAAGCAACGAAGAAATTGGCGTTGTGGACCATATTATGGATGTTCTCATTGGCATTCGCGACTTTCGGACCCAAGTTTATATGGAACGAAGTGATTCTTTGGAGTATTCTCGCGATTGTTTTAAATAC
>JBNKGN010000169.1:0-7225 GCA_050289845.1 Crocinitomicaceae bacterium
GTTTTAAGCGGGTTAATGTCCGTCGCTCAGAGTTGGAGCGGCACGGTCGTAGATGACCAAACTTCGGAAGGAATTCCGTTCGCAACCGTTTATATTAAAAATGCAGGAATTGGTGCAACCTGCGATGAAAAGGGACAATTCACCATTCAGGGATCCATTTCTGAAACGTTTACAATTGAGGTTTCCGCCGCAATGTATGAATCGAAAGAGATGGAAATTTCCTCTAGAGATACCTTGATCATTCGATTGAAGCCTGTAGAGCACTACCTGAACGAAATCGTCGTGTATGTAGATCCGAGTATCATGCGCAAGAATACGATTGCACGTGTTGAACGTATCTCCCTGGAAGAATTACGACTTTCTTCTCCAACGAGCGTGGTCGATGCTTTAACGAGTATCAATGGCGTACAACAAGTTTCTGCAGGACTCGGAGCACCAAAACCTGTTGTTAGAGGGATGCAGGGAGTTCGTGTTGTCACACTGATCAACGGAATGCGCCTTGAGAACCAACAATGGGGAAGTGATCACGGATTAGGAATCTCGCAATTAGGAATCGCAACGGCAGAGGTAATCAAAGGTCCAGCGGGAATACTGTACGCAGGAGATGCCATGGGAGGAGTTGTCTACCTAGCAGATAAAAGCTTTCTTCCGCAATATCAATATGAAGTCACTCTAAATTCACAATTCGAATCCGTCAATCTGGGAACCACCAATTCCGTGTTCGCACAAAGCTCAGGTCGCAATGTAAGATTCAGTTTTGGAGGATTGACGTCTAGTGCTGCAGATTATCGTTTGACGAACGGTTCGTTTCTCGCGCAATCCCGCTTTCAGGATCACGGGTTGAAATTTGGAATGGGAGCAAATACGAGCCACTGGAATATGAAAGTCAATTATTTGTATTCGCGCTCTGTAATTGGGATTCCAGGAGATTCACACGATTCCATTGTGACACCTGCATCTTTTATGACGGATACACAAGAAAGAGGGATTTCGCTGCCCCATCAATTTGTCGACAATCATTTTTTGAGCGTTGTCAACGAATTCAACATTAAGCCAGGGCAATACTTGGATGTACAGATGAGTCATGGATACAATGATTTTGCGGAATACGAAGAAAAATTATTTATTCCCGAAGTTCGAATGCGATTGAATTCCACCAATCTAAGAGTGCAATACAATTGGTCGATCAATAACAGGATAACCTTCGTTTCGGGAATGCAATCAGGTTACCAACGCAACTCAAATGTTTCGGGAGCGTCAGAAGCGCTATTGCCAAACTCAAATCAATTGGATAACGGTGCGTACGCTTCCATGAAATGGAATATCGGACCCGTTGAACTTCATGCGGCAGTTCGCCTGGATCATCGAATGTTGGAAACCGTAAAAATTTCAAAAGGTTATACTACGCCAAACGGATCGATTGGATCGAAATACGAATGGTGGGCGCGTGGGAAGCACAAAGTGTACGCAAATCTTTCGAGTGGAAGTCGTGCCCCGCATCTTTCAGAATTGACAGCCGATGGTCCACATCATGGAGCGGCACGATATGAGGTAGGAGATCTTACTTTGAACCCCGAACGCGCTACGCAATTGGATTTGGATTATGAATTCTCGAACGATCATATTTCTTTCGTGGTGAATCCGTTTTACACGTATTTACAAAACTACATTCAGCTAGCTTCTACAGATTCTATCATAGATGGTATGCCAGTTTACGCGTATGCCGCTGTGAACAAAGCGCAATTGTACGGGTTGGATGTCGCAATACATTACCATCCGCACTTTCTGCATAACTTGCATTTAGAGTCAGGTTTTTCTGCGATATATGGAGAATCTTTGGATAAAACACCTTTGTATTTGATGCCCCAGCCTCGTTTGCGTTCCAAAATCAAATGGAAAAGTGCCACGAAAAACAATACGTTCCGTTTGTCAGGAGCAATGATTCAGCACCAATACTTTTTCGCACAAGATCGCATTGGATTGTTTGAGACGCCGACCAACGCCTATCATTTGTTGGATGCATCGGTAAGTCTGGCAGTAAACATTAAAACGCCTCTGGAAATCACCGTTGGAATGCGAAATGCACTAGGAGCGACTTATGTGAATCATCTTTCCCGTCTGAAACCAATGGGATTGACGGAGCCTGGAAGAAGTGTGTATGTGAACATCAAATTCCAACTTTTTGGAAAATTCAAAAAAGAAAGCAATTATACAACCATTGATGAAATAGAATGAAAAAGTATATATTAATCACAGTAGCAGCGGGAAGTCTGAGCTTGATTTCCTGCAAAAAGAACAAATGTTATGAATGTCATTACGACGGACCTAATGGTGAAGTAGAATTGGGTGAAATCTGTGGCGATGATGTCAAAAACTTAGAAGAAAATGGATACGTAACCGACAGTGTGACCTACGAAGCACATTGTGGCGAGCATTAATTTGTTACTTTTTTAAAAAATCAACATTCTCTAGTTGTACAGGGAGTTCTGCGTGCTTTTATAGCGAAGCAGAAAGAGGTTTCGATGCGTCGAAGCCTCTTTTTTTTGAACCCATTTCGAAAAGCGTTGTATAGGGATGCAACAAAAGCTTGTATGATGAAAAAAATATTTTTAGCCGCTGTTGTAATTGGATCCGTATTCGTTACACGCGCAAATGAACTGTTCGATCAATTGGTCGCATTTAATTTTAACTGGGCAAACTACGAGGATCGTGTTCCTGAGTCCGAAGCGGTTGCCTTTGAGTCTGATAAGGAGTATATCCAAAAACATTTGGAAAACGTTCTCCTAATTTTAAAATCCAATCCCACCAACGATTTATCGCAAAAGCAATTAGCATCACGATTGCATTTGATTGACGTATTGAGTGATTATCGCGAAGCAGGTGTTTTTCCCATGAATTATTACCGGGTGGAACGTCTACCTGTATTTATCGATGAACACGGAACGCATTGCGCCGTTGGTTTTCTCTTACGTGAAACGGGAAATGAAGTGGTCGCACAACGCATCGCTCGAAAAGACAATTACGCTTGGGTAAAAGATATCGACGATCCAGCCTTGCCCTCATGGCAGCAAAGTTCTGGGTTCACGATGGATGAATTGAAATTGATTCAAGGTGCTTATGATTCGTATATGCCCATGGCCTGGTTGCGACCGGACAAAACGGAAATCCCGCAAAAACCAGAAGTGATCGTGAGAAATTTTAACGGTGAAGAAACGGATTTTCTTGCAGGAACTGATTTGTTGACTATTTGGTGCTATGGAGAAGGTGCGGACGGCGTTTTGAATGGTAAATGGATTCAAAATTACCGCAATGGCATTCCTTGGATTGAAGGGTTCTACGAAAATGGAAAGCGCACAGGAAGTTGGAAGGAATACTACAAAGGAACCAACATTTTGTGTCGTACCGAACATTGGCGAAACGACAAATTGAATGGTGTCCGTACCCGTTTTGATCGCGAAGGAAATGTTATCGAACGCATCACATTTAAAGATGGTGCAGCTACTCAAAAAATCAATTACGATTTGCAGGGAAATCTCGAGTACATTCGAATTCCGATCGATTCAATGACTGTGAAAACACAAATCTTTTCAGATCAAGGGTACTTATTGGCGGAAGGAAGTGAAAAAATCTACAACCCTAGTGGTTTGTTGTGGTTCCAAAATATTGAGTTGACGGCGCTAAATACGATGGCAATTACGGCAAGAGATGGTGCTCCAGAATATATTGGAAACGGAGGGTTCTCGGTGATCTCAGGAATAGAGAATGGTCCTGGATTGGTCGACTTTTATCGTCCCCAACGGAGCTTTATCTCCTTTCAACAGCCTTCTTTGGTGCAATACCTTAAGTTTGGAACATGGAAATACTACAACGAATATACCCCTGAGACCTACCTTCAAACAGTGAGTACAACAGCGGAGTACATTCAACGCGATTATCCACATTTAAAGAGTGATATTGAACATGTTCTCGGCGGTGCAGATTTCAAATCGCTACATCACATTACGGATTCTTTGTCGATCGAATTTGAAGAAAATCAGGTGCAAAGTTTTACGGCATACGGAACGGACTTCAAAGTAGTACTGCGAGCGAATAACAGTTTTTCCAATTCATTTCCTTATGGAAATCCGATGACGTATGTTTCAGCATTAGGAGAAGTGAACGAACATGGCTACAGATATGGAGAATGGTATCATTTTAATATGCACGGAGAGATTTTGAAGCGAGAAGATTATTTTATTCCCGTGAAGCCAGAGGAGGAATTGACGTTGAATCGTTAGAAGCTATCCATTAGGATTGGAGGATTTGTAGTACTTCGAATGATATCGGAAATACTGCAAATCCTCTTTTTTTCGCAAACTCATTCCGTTGGTCTTGAATGCTCAAATGCCTTGTATGCCGCCAGGTGCAAAACGTCAGCATGATCGCAATCTTTGAAGAACTCAAAATAGATATTCGTGTTTTTCGGGTGTGCTTTAGTGATTTTTTTATGCAATGCGCGTGCGTCCCGTTCCATAATTTTCCCTTCTTTTCCAACGCCGACAAAGATCCATTTGTCAGCAAATTTCAGATTCGTTTCCAACGCTAATAAAGATTGATTATCCCACCATAAGCTCGGACTAACAATCACATAGCGATCGAATAAATCCGTGTTTTTAAATAAAATTTCTGTCGCTAGAAGTCCGCCCAAAGATTGTCCAATGAGGGTATTTGTCCCACTGGTAGCGTACGTCGAATCAATTAGCGGGCGCACCTCCTTTTCCAAAAACTGAATAAATTTTTCCGATTCACCTGTTGTTGGAAAATCGACTTTGTCTTGCGTTATAGTCGTTGGGAATGTGAAATCGCGCTTTCGATCTATATTAGCGATTCCTACCACAATCGTTTCGGGGAGCATATTAATCCATGGATACGAAGCAAATTGCACCAAGCCAGAAATGTGCAGGAAATCTTCATCGATGGTGCCGTCCAACAAATAAATAACAGGGTACGTTTTTGTGGAGTCGGGATGGTAGCCGTAAGGCAAGTAAATATTTAAAATTCGTTCTTCTTGCAGAATTTCGGATCTAAATGCGAGCGTTTCCCCAATTTCAAGTGGAGTCGAATTTACCTGAGCAATTGCGGTACTCAGACTAAAACTGAAAATCAAAAACAATAATTTCATCTGAAAGGAGTTGTTAGGTTGTAAATGGATGTCATTGAGGTACTTGTTACAGAACGCACGTTTTGATTTTTGAAATTAGTCATTTTTTTCAATTGTTGGGACGTGATCAAAGCCTCTTTCATTAATAATTGTATCTTCATTGTCGAACACTAATTCACGGAAAAATGCCAATCAAATTGACTCCTCAATCTGGAATGCTTGAGTGCATTCTAAATTCACTGAACGTGCGCAAAGGGGCACCGAGTACAAAAGTTCCTGTCATTGATAAATTGATAAAAGGCGAGAATGTCCGCTATATGGATGTGATTAACGATGGTCAACCGGTCAATGGGAATTCCAAATGGTTTAAGGACGAAAATGGCAATTATATTTGGTCGGGCGGTGTAAAAGTCTTACTTATCGACCCTGTACATACACAAAGCCCAGAACCTGTTAACACAGACCCGAAAATTTCAGATGCCGTTGGATTTGGATGCAAAAATAGGGAGCAGGACGTGATTACCGTTCAGGAATTACTCGTCTCAAAAGGATTGAAAATTATCGTAGATGGTCAATTCGGTTCCAATACAGGGCAAGCGATTAAGGATTTTCAGGTTGGCGCCTTACATTTTCGAAACCCAGATGGAGTTATTTCTGTAAATGGTAAAACATGGAATGGGTTGATAAATCCAGAAGTCATTTACACGGCACCCACATCAACAAATTCAGGTGATTTTAATACAAAATACAAAGATGTCGTGTTTCAAGGAAGTGTTTTTCCTGATGCACCGATTCGCACCGACTTGTCGACAAAATTTAATGACTCTATAAAAAACATTTACATCCCAGCGATGGAACAGGCATTAGCGGGAGCACCAAAAGGATTGAAATTATTGTGCACTGTGATGGCATCACATGAAGGATTCTATCCCGGATCACGATCGTTTCGAACGAATAACCCAGGAAACATTGGAAACACCGACGCTGGTTCGAATGTAGCCCTTACGACCTTGCAAGATGGAATTCTTCGCCAACAAGCCTATTTGAATCGAATAGTTGAAGGGAAGAACGCGGCATATCCCATGGGAAAACGAAAATTAATTCCTTCATATTACAGTCCTGAAATCGCCAAAAACCCTCAATACGGACTGCCTGCATGGCTTCCTGGATACGAGTTTGTCTTCACGGGACAATTGGATCAGTTCGTGAAAATATATGCCACGGGAGCTCGAGCAGGAAATTCGTACCTCAGTACGATCATTTCATACTTAAACGCAAACGGTCTTCAAGCGAATGCCTCTTCTAAAATTCAAGACATCATTTCTACGCAATAATGGAGCCTCACTTTTCTGTTATTGCTGACGAGTCGACTTGTAATCGCAATGACTGTTTGACGTAAAATTGAGACAAAGGTCTAATTGTGAAGCAATTTCCATTAGGTGTGAGTAGGGAAGTGTTGATAAAAAATACCTGATATACGTGGGGTAGTGTTTGAATTTTAACTAAATTCCCGCTGAACTAAGAACAACAGGGAACTATAAAGGCTTACTTTTTAAGTGTTTACAGTATTTTTTTACGCAATTTTATCTGGAGAGTAGCTCTTCATGGCTTCTTGTATTCTTTTCGCTAAAACTTATATAAACTAAATCATTAACTATGAAAGTATTCAAATCCTTTCTGTTGTTCTTGTCCTTTCTGCCTATTTTGGTTTTTGGACAAGTGCAGCTCCCCAATGCCTCGGTTGGGACTCAAATTCAATCGAGCCACGCACAAAACTTAGCGGTGTGGACAGATGTAAAAGAGTCCATGATTCCTTTGTCTGGAACGCGCTACATTACGCCAACAGCGTATCGCACCGTAAAATTGAACGAAGCGCGATTGAGTGCTGTTTTATCGAACGCACCCTTGGAATTTACATCTGCCGCGAGTCATGTAACGACACTCCTTGAGTTACCGATGCCTGATGGATCGCTGGAAACTTTCAGAATTATGGAATCTCCAATTATGGAGCAACCGCTGCAAGAAATGTTTCCTGAAATTAGAACGTATGCTGCAGTTAGCACGAACAATTCTGGTAAAACAGCA
>JBNKGN010000170.1:0-7173 GCA_050289845.1 Crocinitomicaceae bacterium
CGGAATTACAGTACGCCGACGAAGTAACCTTGAGTAGATCTTTACTGCATCGACAGCCATTTAAAATGTAGTTTATTCAATTACGGATGTTAATAAACGCTTATCATTCTATCTATTAGCAATACGAGAATGCCGTATTTTCGTTAAAACCAAACTTAAAATAGTATGTTAAAAGAATTCAAAGACTTTGCACTGCGCGGAAATGTAATGGATCTAGCCATTGCATTAGTCATCGGTGGTGCTTTTGGTGCGATTGTAAAATCGCTTGTAGATCATATCATCATGCCAATCATCGGTACGCTAGTAGGCGAATCATTTGTTTCTCTATCAGTGGAAATTAATGGTGTAGAGGTATTCTATGGTTTGTTTATTCAAGCTATTGTCAACTTTGTTATTATTGCGTTCGTCGTATTTATGGTAGTTAAATTCATGAATTCCTTAAAAAAGAAGCAAGAAGAGGCTCCTGCAGCACCACCTGCACCGTCAAAAGACCAGGAGTTATTGACAGAAATTCGTGATTTACTAAAAAAGTAATCCCATTTTTGAGAAAAAATTAAGGAACTGGATGTATTCCAGTTCTTTTTTTGTGTATACATTTGGCTTGTGTATTTTTTTCGATTATATTGTTGTTTAAATAAAATCTTCACTGTCAACCTCGTATGACCAATATTTTTGTTGCAAAGCTTGATTTCGGTGTATCCGACGAAACCCTGAGAGAATTATTTGAAAATCATGGGATTGTGGTTAAATGTCAAATTGCCAAAGACCGTGAGACGGGTAAACCTAGAGGGTTTGCCTTTGTTGAGATGAGAACTCCTGAAGAAGCGCAAGAAGCAATTCGTGCTTTGGACGGCCACACAATCAACGGTCGTTCCATGGTAGTGAAAATTGCCGAAGATCGTGGATCGGCTAAAAGTGCTCCATCTAGACCCCGGGACAATCAGGGTGATTTCAATCGACCAAATCGATCAGAGTCAAGCACTCCCACTTCCCGACCTGGAAATGATTTTAAGGTCCCCATTGTTAATCCCGATGATATTCCAGAAGTATCTTCCGACTCTTTTGCTGATAAAACAAGCAAACGTGGGAAGGGAAAAAAGAAAAAATCAGGCGATAAAGCAGAGTCAAGGGAATTCAAAATGTCTGCCTACAAAAAAAGTGGGAAGAAAAACCGAATTGAAATTGACGACGACGATGATTGGGAATTGGAATTCCGAAAAAATCAGAAAAAAGGCTGGGACGACGATTCCGACGAATAAATTATTCGTGTAACCATTTTGAAGTGCGGGATTATAGTAGTAGGATTTTAAATATCCTATACTTCCTGTACGTTGATATGGCGTAATAAATTAGGGCATTGAATGTAAAAATTCAAGTTACGCCATTCAACGTTTTTTTATCCAGTATATCCCAAAATCGTTTTTCGGTATTGATTTTTATCCAATGGGATTTTGAAATCCTGCGTAATTATTCGAATCCAACGGATAGCGGAAACGACATTCTCAAAGGTGTATTGATTTTTCTCGAAGTAAGCCAAAACTCCTTTTTGATAGGCGGATAGTGTGATGTGTACATTGTCTTGCGAAGAAACATACAACATATAAGCGTCGATGCCCCGCTTCTGCACGGCATCAATGACTTCCAATCCAACGCCGTTTTCCAAATGGTGATCAAGCACAATTATTTGAGGCCCCAATTCCAAGGCTTTTAGGAAATTACGAGCTGTTTTGAAATGACGTACCACATGATTGGTGGTCTGTAGACTTTTTTGTAGACAACGTCCAAAATAAACATCATCGTCGAGTATGTGAATCGAAACGTTTTCCATAGTATATTCGGTTTCAGCATACACTGCGAATGTCATTCCAGCTTTCAAATCCCGCAGAAAACAAGAGGATTAGGGGTTCTTTGTTGTCTTCATTTTTTCATTTTGAAAATTTTACTTTTATTTTGATCCGTTCCAACACAACAATGAACGCTTCGAACGGCGTTTTTCCAGCACTTCATTTCCAATTCCATTCGTATCTTTGATTCCATGAGAGCCTTGTACCCGCATGAAATCAACCTGCTCAATTGGATTGATGCAGAAATCAAAGAACAACGTGATAGATTTAAGCGTATCGACGGGACCAATCTTGCGCAATTTCGTGCTTTAGGCATTTTAATCTACCCAATTCAGGTGACTCGAAAATCTTTTGGTTACGCTGACTATCCTGAAATTGCGTTCAATATCCCCTACCCAGCAGATATTTCAGGTTTTCGTGATGGAGCTGCGATTGAGTGTTTTATCGAAGGAGAAGAACCTGTGCGAGGAACCTTACAATTTGTAGAAGGTAAAAAAGGAAGTGTTCAATTAATTGCTCCAGATTTTCCCGATTGGATTGAAGATAAAGGCGTTGGAATCAAATTGGCGCCCGATGATTATACGAACAAACAAATGCGGGAAGCGGTAAAAAACATCGCGACCAATGAACGTTTGAATACGCTGTTTCAACAATTGTACGAAAACAAATCTTTCGAAACTTCTCTAGAAGCGCCTGAAAACATTGACTTCAAAAATGCTTCTTTGAATGACAGCCAGAAAAGTGCCGTTAAAGCAATACTGGTCAATGAGCACTTAACGTTGGTACACGGACCTCCAGGTACAGGCAAAACGACAACACTTTTGGAGAGTATTGTTCAATTAGCTCGACAAGGAAAGAAAGTGTTGGTCTCAGCGCCAAGCAATGCAGCCGTGGACAATGTTGCCAGAGGCTTGATTCAGGAAAACATCGCTCTCCTCCGTGTTGGAAATACAACAAAAGTTGATGCAGCAATTTATCCGTACACATTGGAAGGAAAGCTGAACGAATCAAAAGAACGCAAGGAGATCAAACGACTCAAAATTCAAGCGGAGGAATACCGACGAATGGCACTTTCATACAAACGGAACTTCGGAAAAGAAGAGCGACAGCAACGAAGTTTGTTGTTTAAAGAAGTTCACAAAATCCGCGATCATATTAAATCCATTCGATCGTATGTCGAAGAAAAAATGCGCGAGGAAGCACAAGTGATTTTGGGAACACCAATTGGAATTTCCAATGCACTCAAAGACGAAATGTTTGATGTTTTAATTATCGACGAAGCTGGACAAATGCTGGAACCACTCGCCTGGCTTATATTTCCTTATGCGAAATCCTGGGTACTCGCAGGTGATCCTTTTCAATTGCCCCCAACCGTTATTTCGGATCAAGCGGCTAAAAACGGGTTTAATGTTTCTATTTTGGAACGTTGTTTTGAAGCATGCCCCAATATTCACTTTTTAGATACGCAATACCGCATGCGTTCGGTGATTGCCGGCTTTTCGAACGATTACTTTTATGGTGGAAAACTTCAAACTCCAAAGCAACAAGAAGCTATTGCAGATCACTTATTCTTTTACGATACGGCAGGTACTGGATTTGAAGAAAGTCCAGGTGCGAACGGGACGAGTTTGAGTAATTTGGGCGAGGTAGATTTGGTACAGAAAATCCTTCAAACGCTTAATGAATCCTCAGAATCTATGGGTTTCATCTCACCGTATTCGGGTCAGGTTCAAGAAGCGATATCACTATTACCAGAAGCGATTCGTGTGAGTACTATCGATAGTTTTCAAGGGCAGGAAATGCCCACGATCATTGTTTCTTTGGTAAGATCAAATGCAGATGGTACGATTGGTTTTTTAAGTGACTATCGGAGAATGAATGTTGCTTTGACCCGTGCGAAAGAGCGCTTAATTGTGATTGGAGACAGTTCAACTATAGGTTTAGATCCATTTTATGCCGCATTTCTTGATTATTGCGAAAAGCACGACGCATACCATAGTGCCTGGGAATTGATGGGATAATATCGATGGATTTTAACCTAATTTTAGACGCATTTGAATTAATTCGAAGAAAAAAGAACGTTAGTTCATTTTAAGCATCTACTTTTGCGCCTTCAACAAAATGGAAGCTTCGGCAGCACATTATTTTACACAAATCGCATGAAACGTATTAACGAGTACAAAAAATTATTTCAAGTAACTGGTGAATTGGACCTGAAAACGTTAAAGAAAACGTATCGCGACTTGGTTAAAGAGTGGCATCCGGATAAATTCCAGGATAGTGATGATCGCAAGGAAGAGGCAGAAATCATGGGACAAAAAGTGATTGACGGGTATCATTTTCTTGTGAGTATCGCTCCTGAAACAAAAGCAGCAAATTTGGAAGAGTATACCAAAACGATTACGGAATGTGGAATTGAAAATTATCAGCACAAAGGATTGTTGTTGGAAATCACGTTTACCGATGGATCTGTTTACGAGTATTTCGGAGTTACCCCTGCCCTTTTTAAGAAATTGATCAATTCGGACAAGCAAGTTCGATTCGCGAAACGTAGTATTTACCATTCATTTACGTATCGCAAGTCGAAAAAAGCCATGCAAGCAGAACCTGCGTAGGAACTACTGTTTGTAATAGCGAATACCTTGAATTTTCATCGTCCAAAGACCATTGCCATCAATATTGGGTTCTTCGTTGATGGTTAAGGCTGTACCATTGGAGCCAAAGCGCATTTGTGTTTTTTTGTCGTTCATTACGGCTCTTCCTGATTGCACGTTTAGGCAGTCACACAGATCGACACCGCAGGATTTGCAGGAGTTTTTGAACGAACCATCTTTCCCATTAATGACTATCTCGCTGGTCGTTTCGTATTGTAAGATACTGTCGTAGACAGGAATAGTTCTCCATGTACCTTCAAAATTCGGATTGTACTTGTAAACGGGTTTATTGCACGAAAACAAAAGTAATGAAGTAAAAACTACGGCTGCAAAAACAATTGATTTCATACAATGAGATTTGAAGGATGGTCTAAAACTACTGTAAAAATATGAGCAATAAAAAACAATTGTTTTCATCTAAGGAATAAAGAAAAGGCTGCCCCTTTCGAGGCAGCCTTCCTTTTGTCTAAAATTAAACTTGACTTATGTAGCGTTATTTAATTTCTTTCACGATGATTTTACCAATCAAATTCACATCTGAACCTTGTGTTTTCTCAAGTTCCAAATTGATATCTGTTGTTGGTTTGATCAAACAGCTTGTTGTTGAAATATTGTAAGAAATATCTGCTCCACCTTGACCGAAGTAAAGTTCAGTTCCAAGGTAAGCACTGTTTGTTGCATCTTTCAATTTGTATGTGTGTCCTCCTAGCGCATTGTAGATGTAGAAAGCTACAGAAACTTCGTACAATTTATTTGCGTGTAATGTGATGGAAGAACCGTTCATTACTACACCGTTTACGTACGTAGCAGATGGGAACATAGAAGTTAAAGTTTGTGGTCCAAGTGTACTTGCGTTACCAATGTAAGCGTATGCATATTCTGGCATTGTTGATCCTCCTGTCGCACTGATCACACCACCTGTGATATCGATTCCTGATCCTGCTGTATATGTTCCTGCTGGTCCTTGTGGTCCTGCTGGTCCTTGCGGTCCTGTTGCACCGTCTAATCCGTCAGCACCATCCAAACCTGCTGGTCCTTGTGGTCCCATTGGTCCTGTAGCACCGTCCAAACCGTCAGCACCATCGACTCCGTTGGCACCATTCAATCCATTCAAGCCTGCTGGTCCTTGCGGCCCTGCTGGTCCTTGTGGTCCAGTTGCACCGTCAACTCCGTCAATACCATCAATTCCGTCAACACCGTCAACACCCGCTGGTCCTTGAGGTCCAGGGATAGAACTACCTGAAGTTTCTGCATAAAGCGCGTAAGGGACGCTTACCAATTGACTCGTTCCTGAAATCGTGTAATTTGTTCCTCCTGTAGGATCCGTTTCAGTTTTGATGAAATATGGTCCTACTGACCAGTCAATCGTGCTAAAGTCACCAGAAATAACGGTACCTGTTCCGATACTTAAGGTCAATAGTCCATTAACATTTGTAGACAAATCGTGACTTTCCGAATACACTTCTGTACCCGTTGCGGATCCTTGAAGTATAGTAATTCGCGTTCCAACAGTTTGACTGCTAACAAGTGATTGGCTCGCGTCTCTTACAACTGCTTGATAACTCATTGTTTGCGGGGCTTGCGCAAATGTTGACATCGAAAGGCACAACGACGCAACGAGTATGTATATCTTTTTCATAATAATGGGTTTTAATGTTTGATAATTTTAAAAGTTTTAACGGGACGTTCGTTTTCATCTACTCGAAGAAAATACGTTGCCGTTTGCAGGCTGCTTAAATCAATCACGGTGTTCGCTGTAATAACATCAGCTACCATAATTTGTCTGCCGCTTGCGTCGAGTAAAGTGTATGACACAGTCTCATTGGAAAAATTCGAAATCCCCAGAGTCACACCGTCCGTGGTGGGATTTGGAAAAGCCGAAAGTTGAAGATTGGACAAGGCGACTTCGTGAAGTCCTACGAGTTCGGAAACTTCATAGGCTTGTTGCACTCCTGGTGCAACACTGTAGGTTCCGTCCGACAAACTCTCCACGAGCAATTGCCCTACAGAGTAGCTGACGACACCATCAACAGCACTCGCCTCTCCGCCACTTGAAACCGTTCCTTGCTGGCCGAAGCTTGCAAACGAACTGGTCCCGATAATGGCCAGATTGATGCATGTAATTTTAAATGTTTTCATTGTCTACAAATTTTAATTTCTATTCCAAAGATGTCTGCTTCCTTTCAAATCGGGTTCACGGTTTTTCCGAAAGAGCGTATTTCATTTCCCAACGCGAAACTTAACTGCCAATACGGAAAATTTCACGAAAAAATAAAGTCTAAGAGCCGGATTCATCATCGATATTAAGCGCAAATAGACCCGAATACATTATGTTTTAGTAACAAAGCAGGTCCAGACAGGTATTGCAATTGATTAGGAAAGCGGACTTTTGGATTGCTTTTTTGGAAATTAATTGAGATTGAGTAGTAATACGCAAAGTTGCTTTTCATTGAAAATCAGGTATAAATACCATTGAGAAGGTCGTTTTCTTTGCTTATATTTGATCGTAACGAAAAAAGCTTACTGCTACAGTATAACTAATTCACCTAGCCATGAGAGAACTATTACATAAAAAGACAGGAGGCAATAACGCTTCACTTCATCAAAGAGATTTCAGCAACTCTTCATTCGTACGACCTACAGCTCAAAGCATCATGGCCATGAATAAAAAAGTA
>JBNKGN010000171.1:0-7119 GCA_050289845.1 Crocinitomicaceae bacterium
CGATCCTTTTAACACTGGGATCGATGTTGTGATCACGCATCAAATCTACGATCTACGAAAACTGGAACAAGCGAAAGTATTTCAGAACGTGCCGACAAAAGAATTTCAAAAGAATGCCGCAGAGAACGTTCGCAGCACCTTTGTCACAATTGGGTACGACCCCTTCATTTGTGTGAAACGACAAGGATCGAAAAGCGACATTCGCATATACGACGATTTGGCAAAAGTGAAATACATCAATCGATTGTCTCGCAAATCAAAAGCACATTTTTATGCTCCTTTCGAACAACGGATGAATCGCGTAAAAACGTATGAACGCATCGAGAAAATTGCCAAAGATCAGTTGCCGTTTACTCGTGGTGCCGCAGACAGTGCGCAAACAATTCTTACGACGCATTCCGACTATTTGCAGCGGGATCAAAACGATTCCACCTGGACCCACTTTACCATTATTCAATATCCAAACGCAGCAACTTCTGGCGTATTCAACGATCGAATGACTGCGGGAATCATTCAGCAGTCTTCCAACTACCAACTTTCGATTCAATTCATTCAATGGCTTTTGAAGAAATCGGTCAACGCACAATTCAACGCGCAACACGGGTATGTTCCTTTGGAATCGAATCGCAATTATGCTTTGTATGCCATCCCACCCAAAAAACTGATGCAATACCACGTAATGATTGAGCGAATGCTGGATCAAATTCACAAGTAACTGCCAACCTGTCAGAAAAACGGGTTGGGCATGGAAGTTGCCAAAACCATCGTGTGAAACCGAAAAAACATCCCTTTGGATCGCCAACGGAAGCTGTCCTTTATCCCTTGCTATTATTGGCGGTAATGTGGTTGGCACATTGGGCAGATTATCTTTTTCCACTCGCGCGTTTCTATCAATACGGTGTGCAACCAGGAGAATGGGAATCGCTACGGGGAATTATTTTCATGCCTTTGATTCATTCAAAAAATGGTTTCGAACATATTATCAACAACTCACTTCCAATCGCCGTGTTACTAAGTGCACTGATTTATTATTATCGAAGTATTGCCTTGCGGGTATTTGTCATTTCCTGGCTTGCAACAGGACTTGGGCTGTGGTTGTTCGCAACAGATAGCAACAGTTATCATATCGGGATGAGCGGAGTGATTTATGCGCTTGCGGGATTCCTTTTCGTTTCGGGTGTTTTGCGTAAATATTTGCCCTTACAAGCAATTTCATTGTTTGTCGCATTCATGTATGGATCGATGATTTGGGGGATTTTTCCAACAGAATCGCATGTATCCTGGGAAGGACATCTCTCAGGACTGATCACAGGCGCACTGCTTGCCTTCGCTTATCGAAAAATTGGACCTCAAGCACCGAAGTACCTTTATGAAATTGAAAAAGAAATGGGAATAGAACCACCCGATTTAGAAGGAGAATGGCGCGAACGCGTCCGATTGGAACACGAACGATTGGAAGCATACCAGGCAGCGCAAAAAGCCGCAGAAGAAGCGCGCATTCAAGCCCAGCAAGAAGTCACGGAGCCACCAAGGATTATTTATCACTATCGAGATAAAAATGCTACACCTCCGGACGATACGCCTCCGCAATAACACCCATTCCGCGAGAGGTTTCTTCCCAGGAATCAACATCAAATGCAATCCGTACATACCCTCCTGTGCGCAACTCCAGGTATCCATCCGTGAAATAATTCGCAAGATCCGAGAGACCCAAATTGTGTCCCACAATCAGCACGTCGCCTTGAAATCCCTCGCTCCAAAGCAACTTCAGCATCGCACCATGTGAACACAGGTACAAATCCTCCCGAAAATCAGGCGTCGGCATACCATTCCAAGCAATAGCATCCAACGTTTGACGTGTCCGTACCGCCGAACTGCAAAGTACGTTATCAATGGAGTGTAGTGTTTGAAAAAAATGATTTAACTCCTCTGCCTGTTGCGTTCCTTTACGCATAAGTGGTCGATCAAAATCCCTCCCTGTGGGAGAAAATTGTTCTGTTTTCGCATGACGCAATAAGTGTAAATGAATCATTTCTGCTTTTTTTTCGTTTTTATCCAACCAAAGAATGAAAAGTATCGTTCTTGGTGTATGAAACATACGTGTGGATTGGTAAGTGCGGTAATTATTATGTAATTTACGTATAAAATTAACTACAACCTCGCAATAACAAGAATGGAAATCACTCCAGAAATAGTAAAAGCGTGCAATAGCGATGATCGTAAAACGATCAATCGGTTGTATGAATATTGTTTCGACTTGTTGATGCCCGTATGTTTCCGTTACAACAAAAATGAAGAAGACGCAAGAGCCTCGTACAACAATGGTTTCTTGAAGATTTTGAAAGGAATGAAAAACGTCGAAGGTGACTTTAATTTTAATGCCTGGGCAAAACGAATTATGGTCAACACCTTAATTGACGAATACAGAAAAGATAAAAAATACAATACACAAATAGCGAAAAGCGATAGCGAACGAGAACTGGACTTTTACTCAACAGGCCATCAAAATGACGCCGAAAGCAATTTGGGCTATGAAAACATTATGATGCTGGTGCGAGAACTTCCTATGACGACGGCCAAAGTCTTCAACTTGTATGTTATCGATGGCTATTCACACAAAGAAATTGGTGATTTGTTGGAGATGTCGGAAGGAACTTCTAAGTGGCATTTATCTACAGCACGAAAATTATTAAGAGAACGTTTGGAAGATTTGGAGAGTCGGAATCAGCGGATGGTGATATGAAGTGGACGGATGAAAATATAGACAAATTGTTTCAGCAAAATGCCGAAAAAGCTTCCTTCGAATACAAACCGGAGTATTGGGAAGCCTTCAATGCTACTTTGCCGAACGCACAATCGCCTTCAGACCTGAACGACGCTGAATTGGATGCGCTCTTTAAAGAAAGTGCCGACGCCATTCCCGTACATTATAAAAACGAGTTTTGGGAAGAATTCAGTGCTTCCTTACCTATCATGGTTGCCACAGAAGAAGTAACAGATGGTGAAGTTGACGCCCTTTATCGAGCAAGTGCTCAGGATCTCGCATTTGAATACAAACCTTCCTACTGGAACGAGATGGTCGCCTTACTCAACCGCCGCCGTCGTCCAGATTTACTTTGGTTCGGTCTTTCGGGCATTTTCGCTACGCTGATTTTGGGCATGATGTTCTTCCCACAACATCCATTAACGGTTCCTAACATGACCGCGACTGTGGATGTAAACGGACAAAACATTCCTCTAGCGACATACATCAACGGACAATTAACATCTGAAACAGAGCATACAACGCCTGAAACTACCACAAATATACTTTTGGCTGCAAATTCGAACGGTACGAACCATCAGAGCAGTGCGTCAAACGGGACTGTACTGACTGTGGATACAAACAATGGCGCTGTCATTGAAGTTGGTGCTTCACAAACGAATGGAACGCCTGCGCAAACGGGAAATGCTCCTGAGAATGGTGCAACAACATCGCATGTGGGGAACAATGTAAGTACGCGAATCCCTCGAAAGGGACTTCCAGAATTTGGCATGGTGCAAAATCCAATCCGAATGACTAGCAATGAGCGCCAGGCAGAAGAGAACGACGTAACCCTTCCGAACGAATTGGCCCCAAAAGAAATTGAAGCTTTGGCAACAAATGAAACTACGGGAAGTATTTTACCAATCCCACTGCCGAAAGCACAAAATAGTGCGCGTGTTCAACCGTACATTCAAGGAATCGTTGGATTGTCACAATCGATGATTACCCCTTCTGATGACCATTCGTATTCCTACGGATTGGGAATGGGGATTCAAACCCATCAGCGGAACTTTACCTTCACTACTGGTATCAATGTGTTATTGGAAAATTACAACGATCTTCATTTAAGTCGATCGGCGAAAGTTTACGGGTTCGGTTCGGACTTGTATCAATTCGATTTGCACTACAAACAATTGTACACGGCAGAATTTGATTTCCAAATAGGATATAACTGGCGCCGTCATCAATTTAATTTGGGGGTTCGACCATCGTACACATTCGGATCACGGGTAGATGTGGCGGAATCCAGTTTGACGTCACAAAACGGACAAATGGTCGAAAATTCGATGACACGAACAGAAGTGTACGGATTCATGGAGGGAATTCAACAATGGGGAGTTCGACCAACAATTGGTTATGCCTTCAATTTCCCTGGAAATTGGGCATTGGGCGCAACCTTCAGTGTGGAATTGCTTCCAGCGATCAACGAAGAATTTATTAACGGCGTAAACAATCGTTTGCCTTTAGACGGACAATTGTATCTTCGCAAAAATTTCAATTTTAAAAGATGAAATCAGTATCGTTTCTATATACACTAATCTTGGGAGTTCTTGTGCTTTCTTCTTGTTCCAAGGAGCAAATTGCGATTCCTGAAGAAAACGATCCTGTGTTCGTCATTGAAGGAACTGTCGGAAGTGAAACAATTTCACTAACTGCTGGTGATAATGAGGCGTATATGTTCACCTCAACGAAAGTGGAAAATGGAGTTCGTTTGTTCACTGGAGAATTGTCGAACGGTGAAACATCAATCGAATTGGGAATTTTTGATGGAAACTTAGACCAACCGAATCACTTACCAGAAGTAGATCTGTCATCCGCTGTGTTAAAATTCGCGCACCGTGCAAATGAACCGCTTATCGTATTGTCCAAACAAAACCTGAATGTTAATTTAAATATCAGTTCAATTGTTTGGTATATCAACGGAACGTCTACCTACACCGATGAAGCCCCTATTATGGAGCCTGGGAAATACGACGTTTGTGCTGTAGTCACGTTCACTGGATCTGGTGAAGTGCAGCAATTGTGCGATGAAATTATTATTGGGTACGAACGTTCTGCCAATTGTTATATCAACTTCTCCATTAATAATGGCCTTGTCTTTGCCGATGTTGTTTCAACAGGCGCGTCCATCGAATCTGTTTCCTGGTTGTTGGACGGGCAGCCGCTCACCAATGGAAATTCCCTTCAAGAATCAATCGATTCTGCAGCGCACGTTTTAACCGCTAAAGTCGTGTTTGACAATGGCGCTATCCGTGAAAAATCTTGCTTGATTAACGGAGGAAATCCTTTGCATTCGATTCCTGATTTTTCCATTTTTGAGATCACTTCTGGGAACGGTTTCCCCAATCAAGATTATCACATTAAATTGACGGTGAAACACGAAGGAAAAACCTACAAATCCGTATATGCCAACAATGAAAATTCCAGTGTAACACTATTGGGAATGGAATACTTCGGTAAAAACGCAAACGAAAAAGACGTTTACAAGGCGACCGTTGAAATTTCAGCGATTGTTATGGATATGGACACGGAAAAACTTCTTCCTCTCAACTTTATTGCCACTTTAGGAGTCGAAGTTCCTTAGTGAATTAGATTCCGTATCTTTGACGAAACAAGCCACATGAAACACCTATTACTTTTGGCGCTCTCTTTACCTTTGGTTGGAAGTGCACAAATCACGCTTAACAGTAGCGACTTCTCCAATGCAAACGACACCGTTCGAATGAGTACAACAACGGATTTTGCCATTGACTTTGCCACGACGGGGGCCAATCACTCTTGGGATTTCACGAATCTTGTAGCGGAAAGTCAAACATTATTTGATTTTCAGGACGTTTCAAGTGCATCGGCGCTCTCACAATTCCTTTTCGGTGGATTTGCTCCGACGCAATATCAAGCCTCTTATTTCATAGCATCCGATGATTTGCCTTTGGATCAATTGGGTACTTTTCTACCCGTTTCTATCACCGATGTCTATCAATTTTCCCGTGTTACCGCGGACTCTATCGCGTCTGTTGGTTTCTCGATGTTGGTGGAAGGCAACGAGATTCCTTTTCGTTCTGACACGATTGAGAAGCGTTATCAATTCCCTTTAAACTATCAGGATACATATACGGGCAAAGGATATACAGAAATGGACCTCAACCCGATTGCAAATATTATTTGGAAACAAGCACGTCAGCGTTCTTCCGAAGTAGATGGCTGGGGAAGCATTGACTTGCCAATTGGAAGTTTTGATGTCCTTCGCGTGCGTCACACAATTTTCGAGAACGATTCCATTTATCAAGAGTTCTTTGGAAATCCTATGTGGGTAGGTATTGATTTGCCAACAGCATATATTTACGAGTGGATTGCTGCAGGAGAAAAAGAACCTGTATTGCGCATTGAAACATCTGAAGTTGGTGGCAGTGAGGTCGTAAGAAAAGTGGAATATCGTGACAACTACGATCCATTATTGGCTGGAATCGAAGAGAATACTCTGGTAGCTCTCGA
Organism: Crocinitomicaceae bacterium; assembly: GCA_050289845.1. Taxonomy (GTDB): domain Bacteria; phylum Bacteroidota; class Bacteroidia; order Flavobacteriales_D; family Crocinitomicaceae; genus UBA4466. The sequence goes on from JBNKGN010000171.1 coordinate 6,299, forward strand.
AGTGTATCCAAACCCAGCAAACAATGAAATCCTGGTAAATCAACCTATTGAAGGGGCTAATTTCGTGATTATTGATGGATCTGGACGCACGGTTTTAAGCGGTGTACTCAGCGACAAAGCGATCCATATTGAATCACTTGAATCCGGAGCTTACCTCATGATCGTCTCATCAGAACAGGGTTGGACCAAAGCATCTTTCGTAAAAAACTAAGTTCGATTTAAGTATCAAACTTTGGTTACAGAGGAATCGTATCTTTGTACTGGCAAATCCGTCTATCGCTGCAACAATTTATTGTTGGAGAGGAAAGTCCGGGCAGCATAGAGCAGCGTACTTCCTAACGGGAAGGTATTTGACTTCGGTTGGGTAACAGAAAGTGCAGCAGAAAATATACCGCCTAGACGGTTTCCGTTTGGGTAAGGGTGAAAAGGTGGGGTAAGAGCTCACCGGTCAATTGGTGACAATTGGCGCATTGTAAACCTTACGTGCTGAAAGATCATGTAAACTGTGATTTTGGGGTTGCTCGCCCCAGTTCATTGAACGTCACAGAGGGTAGATCGCTAGAGGTTATCGGTGACGGTAACAGTAGATAAATGATAGACCTTACGCTGATTGCGTAAGTACAGAACCCGGCTTATGATTTGCCATTTTTTTCTTTTTCGAATTACGCATTTCGTTTCGTAAAAGAGTTTCAGGAGATTGGGATTTCATCGCGTTGCTCAGAATAAAGAACGACGTGGTGTGCCCATCTAGCCTGAATCGTACTTTCGTGTAATTCACCCCTAAAACGGCCCTTGTTCTCAATTCTCGAATACTTCCAATT
>JBNKGN010000172.1:0-7097 GCA_050289845.1 Crocinitomicaceae bacterium
CATGGGTTAAAGATCGGATCCAACGGAGATTTTACAGTGAACAGTTCTGATGTCGTGTACGGAAATTACTTTATGCAAGAAAAATTGCTCTTTGCATACGAAGAAGTGGCTGTAGGAAACAAAACATTGATTTTTAATTCGGGAATAGAAACATCGATGCGTGTGGAGGAGACCTTCAAAAAACGAGGGTACCGTATTCGTCATCTGGATTCCACGTTTAGTGATAAAGATCGAAAAGACGTGTTAAGTTGGTTTAAAGAAACGCCCGATGCGATTTTGACTTCCGTGGGGATTTTGACGACGGGATTCGATGAACCAACGGTGGAAACCATTATTTTAAATCGTGCTACTCGCTCATTGACATTGTACCACCAAATGATTGGACGTGGTTCGCGGAAATTACCGAACAAAGACACGTTTAAGTTGATCGACTTAGGAAACAACGTCCGTCGCTTTGGACTTTGGCAAGATTACTTGAATTGGCAGGATGCTTTCCGTTTCCCTGACCGCTTCCTTGAATCGCGATTGAGCGAAACAGAAGACCTCGAATTTGAGGTGGAGTACGAGTTCAACAAAAATGCACGCGATATTTTCAACGTAGAATTGCTCGAATCTTTCAGTATTAAAGAAGTGTATTACGATTGTATCGATAATGGAACGAAAGGAAAAGAAGCGGTAGAACAATCACTCGACAATCACTTTCAAGCCATTATGGAAGTCGCAGAAGACTATTTTCATGGATTGGAATTGCTGGACCATTTGCAAGACCACATTGAACACCGATTGAAGCATTACACCAAGTGCATCACGAAAAGCACTCCGAACTATTTCAAGTACTTGCTGGAAACGTACCACCGCCAATTGCGTCAAAAACTTCGAGCAAATCTGGAAGACGAATAATTCTCCAGTATGAAAATACTTCTATTGCTTCCTTTCGTCCTGGCTATTCATGCTTTGGGGCAATCCCTGAAGGAAGAATACCATCAGTGCGCCATTCAATTCGAATATTCGGACGAATTTGATTCAGCGATGGTGTACTACGATAGAGCCCTGGAAGAAGACTTCAACGATGCGGAACTTTACTTCGATCGAGGAATGTTGAAAGAGCACCAAGGGGACACTTTGGGAGCAATTGTCGATTACACCACAAGTATTGCTCTGGATTCAGAAAGTGTGGATGCTTATTTTCTTCGTGCAATCCTTTATGATAAAAAACACATGCAGGAGGCTGCCATTCACGATTACAACAGTGTGTTAAACTTAGAGGAAGAAAATGCTGATGCCCACTTTTATCGAGGATGCATTTATCAAAGACAAAGAAATTTCGAAAAAGCATTGGAGGACCTCAATCGTTCGGTTGAATTGAATTCAGAAAACGAAGCGTACTATTATCAGCGAGCTTTGTTGTTTTTGGCGATGGGACAAATGGAAAATGCCTGTGAAGATTTCGCCCTGTACCTACTATTCGTGGATGGAGATGGTATGAAATTGCCCGGAACAAACTGTGAATAAAAACCTAATTCTTCGGCGCTTTTCGTTAAAAACGAAACACAATTTTCTTACATTTGCATTCTCTTACGAAATGAAATAATAGACTCCCCATGAAAAACTTTCTATCGACCGCTCTGTTAGCACTTTTGGCTTTACAGATTTCAACAACTGCCTTTTCACAAAGCAACGGGACATTAACATTTACCTTCACCCAATTGCCTCACACATCTTATACTGCTTCAAAGAACGTGATGGCCGTTTGGATTCAATCAAGTAACGGAACATTTATTGAAACACGCACGCGAAATGTCGGCAATGGGACAAAAGATCATTTGCCAACCTGGGCGACCAATTCAGGAGGATCTTCTTTTAACGCGTTGGCTTCGAATTGCAATGTTGTAAACGCTACAACAGGAGCAACGTACACTAGTTTTACGACACGAACAGTAACCTGGGATGGAATGGACGCCAATGGACTTCTTGTACCAGACGGAACTTATAAAATCACCATCGAATCAACCTGGAATCACGGAAGTTCAGGAACCGTACTTCGCTCTTTTACCTTCACAAAAGGGCCAACAGACGATCTTCAAACCCCTGCAACAGATGCCAATTTTTCGAATATTTCATTGAATTGGGTAGCCTCTCAAGTAGGATTGGACGAAGTAGCCGCTTCCGCAACAGGAGCCAAAGTCTATCCCAATCCAAGTGAGACAGGAATCTTTAACGTGGATTATACCAGCGCGAATGAAATTTCGGTGTACGACATGTTAGGTAATCAAGTTGCTTTCCAACAAGTTGTGGGAGAAAACGGCACAGCGACGTTGGATTTGACCGATCTTTCGAATGGAATTTACTTCCTCCGTGTATCTGATGGAATTGAAACGTCAGAACACAAGATTGTCGTCCGTAAATAAACGAACAAAACACTGGTAAATGCTTCTTTCGAGAAGCATTTTTTTTTACTCTAAAACGATGATTTCTTCTAGAAGGGGTGACTTGAAAAATTGATACATTCCGTTCGCGTCGGAATAAATAAGAAAGGCTTGTAATTCTGGATGTTTCTCTAAAAACTCGATGGATTTGTCCAATCCCATAACGGATAGCGCAGTTGCATAAGCATCAGCTGTAAGGCAATCGTTTGCAAAAACAGAAACGCTTAAGAGATTGTTTTTTGCTGAGTATCCTGTTTTCGGATCTATTTGGTGCGTCAATTTTACCCCGTTTTCCACAGTAAATTTGCGGTAGTTCCCAGAAGTGGCCACGGCTCTGTTTTCCAGGCGCACAATTACTTGAATCGATTCGTTCGCAGCACTGCCTTCCTCTGGTTTTTCAATGCCTACCAACCAATCCTCGCCAGTCGCTTGCCTACCACGAGCAAAGACTTCACCACCAATTTCTATTAGATACGAATCAACCCCTTGTTTTTCCAGAAAATCGCCGACAACATCTACCGAATACCCCTGTGCGAACGCATTGAAATCGAGCTGCACACGGAAATCAGACTTACGAACGTGCAAATCGACCAATTCCACCTTTTCAAACCCAACAAATTGAAGCATGCTGTCGAGTTCCGAGGAATCAGGACGTTGTTTAACATCGGGACCAAATCCCCAGGAATTTACCAATGGATATACTGTCGGATCAAAAGCACCATCGGTATTTTTCCAAATTTCTTTGGCTTTACGAAAGCAGGTTTCAAAATAGTGATCCACCATAGGATCTCCTGAATTGCGATTGATCTGTGAAATTAAAGAGGTGGTATCATACGTAGAAAGCGAAGCGTCGAACTGCTGTAAAAGCTGACGTACCTCTCTATAAAAATCTCTTTCAAGAGAATCGTAGTAAAAAATGGAATACGACGTGCCTTGAGCTTCTCCAACGAGATGTATCGGCATTTGCGAAAAAGCCGCCATTGGACTGAAAACCAAAAAAAATATCACGCTACTAATTCTCATCAATCTTCCTTTAAAGACCTTCCAAAGGTACACAAATCCAATCCGATAATCGGTATAACACCGTGTGACCGTCGTTCATCGTTCAGTTAAATTAGGTCAGGAACAAATAAATGTTGTCAAATTGTGAAATATGAACCTTTCCTGCATCAATGTTGTACATTCAATTCGAAAAGTAAATACAACGCCATGAAGAAGTTCAGCATTCCAGAGCCGTGTTCCGAAAAGTGGAGCGAAATGACACCTACAGAAAAAGGGGCATTCTGTCAAAAATGTGCAATGGAAGTACACGACGTCAGTTCCATGACCAACCTTCAAATTCGCGCACTATTTTCTGAAAATAAAGGCAAACGCACCTGTGTTCGGATGACCTTAGCACAAGAAGAATCCATGAACGATGATTTCAACCGTTGGAATTTATCGAATAAGAAAAACATGCAAAGGGCGATGGTCTTTTCATTGTTGGTCGTTTTTGGACTTACGCTTTTTAGCTGTAACAATCCGCAGCAAGTTCAAGAATTACAACAATTACGTTCGTTTGCTACGTCGCTTATTACCGCTACAGAAAATCCGAAACCGACTTCAGTAGAAGAGGTAACAACAGGCAATCGGGTCGAAAAAGCTATTGAAACTACCGAAAAGGCACAAGAAAACGTGGTAGAAACACACGTAAGGAGCAATAAAAACAACTGCACTTTGATCGACGAAGTAACTGTTGACATATCAAAAAGAACGGATGTAACAACCTTCGATGCTGGAATAAGTTACACTGCTGGAGAACCAATGATGTCTAAAGAGTATATCGATTTTATCGAAGTAGAAATACCCGAAGAAACCCGACTCAGCACAGACAATTCAAATCGCATTACGGAATTCACCGCGCTGGCCTTCCCGAATCCCGTAATTACAAACACACGAATCGAAGTGAAATTACCGGAGAAGACAGAAAAACTTCAGTTGGTTTTGATGGATCTGAACGGGAGAATCCTTGAAGAAATCAGCAATGGAGCCGCTGACTCAGGAATCCACAATTTCGAAGTGTCGATGCAGGACTTAAAGCCAGCGTATTACCTCATAGACGTGCGATACAACGACAAGCATGAAATAGTACGAATTTCAAAAGTCCAATAACGCCCGAAAATACATCACTTAATAATTCAATGTCAAGATTGTTGTGTCAAACGCGACGGTCGTTGTTTGTTTTACACCGAAAAAACTATTGGCGATATAATTGTAAGCATAAACGGTATTGCCATCATTGGGGCAATAAATAATTGTATCCACAGCGCCACTAATAATTTGTTCGCCTTCAGGACAACATTCATCACAACCACTTTTACCTTGCTGACGTGTGTATTTTAACAAAGAGGACGTTCCAGGGGTCGAGAAATGCAATCCAACCCAAGATTTGGCGGTTGTACTGTAATTGCGCACATTATCTTCCTCTATGGTCAATGTAGAAAAGGGAAGAATATATTCCTTGCTATAATAGTTGTCTTTCTCTATTTGAAGAATGTAGGATTCAGCAGCATTCCGTGGAAAAGTGAAAGCATACGAACCGTCCGACCCAATTGTTTGTGAGCCAAGAAAATTGATATCGCTTCCCCCAGCTTCGACTTCGTACAGATATACCTTCCCGCTTGAGAGGCCTGTGTTAAAGGTTGCATCTGTGATCACACCACGAAGCACAAAATCTGCTTTTCCTTTTTTACAAGAAGAAAGAACAGACAAACTGATTACCAGTAAAATAAAGAGGTTGCGCATAATTAATAAGATAGGAATATTAGGAGAAAATTACAATTTTTCCTGAAACTGAAGAAATGAAATCTGAATTGTTAATATTTATCCATTAACTTTTTTTTCAAATTAATTAGCTCGCATGAGTATTTTGCTAACTTAGCACCGTAACTTAAAACTATTATTATGTCAGAAACTTTAGACAACGTAGGAGGTACAGCGAAACGACCTGTATTCTTAACAGTACTTATTGTACTTACTTTCGTAGGTTCCGCTTTGGGAATTTACAATGCATTGACTGTTGATCCACTTGTAGCAGAATATGCTGGGTACTATCCTTGGGTACAGTTGCTTCTTAACCTAGGAACTGCTTTTGGTGCCTTCCAAATGCTTTCTTTGAAAAAGACAGGATTGTACATTTGGACAGCAGCAGAAGTTCTTTCTGTAATCCTAATGTGGGTTGTCATCAAAGGATTCATCGCTGATTTAACTGGAGCTGCTGGTGAAGCAGAAGGAAGTGAATTGGGAATGCAAGTTGCTTCTGTAGGTAACGAAATGCTTCAAAGCGCAATGAATTTTGCATTGATCTTGGGATCTATCTTCCCAGGAGTATTCATCCTACTTTACTGGTTGAACGCGAAACACATGAAATAATTGAAATTTCAATACGTAAAAAGTCCTGGCGGAAACGTCGGGACTTTTTTTTTGTTTAATGGAATTTTTCCTGAACATTACCGCTATATGATGGACTGTTCGTATATTTAGCCTTCAACAAAAAAACACCAATGGAAGAACACACTATTGACCTGGATCAACCACAACAAGCAGCCAAACGCCCCACTTTTTTAACCGTACTTTGTATTCTGACATTTGTTGGGTCGGGACTAGGACTCCTCAGTGCGATCGCCAGTTTCACGGTACTTTCGCCAGCCAATACCTACAGCGCATTAGAATTGAACGCTTCCAGAATGAATGCCGTAATTCCAGCGTATGAAGAATTCGCAACATGGACAACGTACAACACAATTGTTTCAACCATTTCCACTCTATTGGGACTCATTGCGGGAATCATGATGTGGAAATTGAATAAATCCGGGTTTTACATATACTTACTCAGTTGGATTGCACCTGTTGTGATGACTGCCGTTTCTTTCAAACACGTATCCGATTCTGTAACTGCGGACTTTTTCCCGATTGTTATTGCATTGAATGTACTTATTATGGCAGCGTTTGTAATCATGTATGCCGTGAACCTTAAACACATGAAATAATGGAACTCGACGACGAATTAAAAGAACCCGAAATCAATAAACTTACCGACAACGCAGAAGGCACGCTACCGAATGCCACGGCAGTACTTGTTTTAGGAATACTTTCAATAGCAACGTGTGTTGCATGGGGAATTATTGGATTGGTTTGTGGAATCATCGCTTTGTCAATCTACCCGAAAGACCGCAGAATGTTCGAATCAAATCCAAAATATTACGCAGAATCGTACAAAAGCTCCAGAGCAGGATACATTTGTGCAATTATTGGTGTCAGTCTATCTGCCATCATGTTGTTTTTAATGATTGCTTCATTGGCGACCAATAATTTTGGACAAGGATTTTATCGATGATTGAATGCTCCTGGAAATCTAGCTTTGGGGTAGAATGCCTGACGTGCGGTTTCCAACGCTCTTTTCTTCTTTTGCTGAAAGGAGAAATTGTCGAGAGCTTTCTATTGTTTCCAGCAACAATTCCATTTATTGCCACGCTTTTCGTCTTGGGATTTCATCTATGGAAACGCTGGAAATACGCTCCAAAAGTTTTGGTGACATTGTATTCAACTACAGCAATATTGATGGTTACCAATTATATTATTAAACTAACAACACATTAATCAAATCGTATGGACGACTTAGATAAACTGGGT
>JBNKGN010000173.1:0-7081 GCA_050289845.1 Crocinitomicaceae bacterium
ATGTTTGAAATTTACCTCCTCCTCAACAATCTTATCCGGGGTACTCTTCAAGCATTTTGGTGGAGCAGAGACAGTTCCCCTCTTATCTCATCTCTCAGAGGATCCTCCAAGAACTTGAGCCAGCTCACTGACCTTCTGTTTCATTGAAGCCTTCCGTAACGTTTGACGAGATGGTTACGAGTGGAATTTGATCTTTTCGAACCACCCCCGTAAACGAAGTCGTTTCTCTTGGATCTTCAATCACAGAGCGAATCGGAATGTTCAATAATTTCCCTTTGTTGTTTCTAAAAATCAATCGCTGATCCAACAAGGCATCGAAGCTTTCTCTGTTTTTCTTGTTAAAACGTAACACCATATCGTAGGAGTCTTCCCCCAACGTGTAGGTAGCAACATCTTGTCCTAAGAGCGCTTTACGAATCGACATCCCAACAAGGTAGGTCGAAGCATTCAATTTACGAACTTGCTCACGATCCACGATAATTGGAATTTCTGGACGGTTCGCCTGAACATTGAGTTTCAATTTTTCAACGCCTTTTACTTTTTGGCTCTCCAGGTATTTTTTGATTTTCTCGGCTTCAGCAATCAAGTCAATGTATTCCCCTTTCCCTGTTACTTCGATGTTAATCGGTGCTCCAGTTGGAGGTCCATTTTGTTCTTTTGCTACAGAGATTTCAATTTCTGCCGTAAATTCATCTTTTAAATTTTCTTGAATTTTGCGTAACACTTTAGAGGTGCTGCGACCATCCCGATATTGGAATTCGGCAAAATTGACAGTAATCCGAGCTTTATGAGGGGTGCTTCCCATGGAAACGCCTGCTCCAGGATCGCTTGTCCCTTCTCCTACTTGCGATATGATCGAACGAATGAAACGTTCTTCTTCAGGTTTGTTTGCCTGCTCCTCATCGCTTAGGTATTCCGCTAAAATTCCGTTGAGTTTGTTTTCCACTTCAAGTGTGGTTTCGTTGGTCACGGAGATATCGGTTCCAATTGGATGCGAGATAAAGATGTTGACGTAATTCGGCTCGTTGTCTGGAAAGAACTCCACTTTTGGTGGAATCGCTGCCATTAAGAAAATCGAAACGAAGAGCAAGGCCAATGTTCCTAAAAAGAATCCAATTGGACGTCTTCCATTCAAGGCATAAGTCAAGAATCGTTCGTATTTCGCTTCCAATCTTGGTAAGAATCCATTTTGGAATTTATCAGCACCAGGCATTAATACGAAGAAGTTCAACAAGGTTAAGGCTCCACCCGCCAAGAGCAAGTTCGCCATGGTAATCATTCCTATCACAGTCATCACCATTCCTATACCGATCAAAATGGCCGATGTACGTAGGATGCGCTTGCGTTTTGGTTTCTTTTCTGTGACTTTCATGTAGGTCACGGCAAGTACCGGGTTAATGACAAGCGCTACGAAAAGCGAAGATCCAAGTACGATAATCAAGGTGATCGGAAGGTACTTCATGAACTCTCCCATGATTCCCGGCCAAATAGCCAATGGAATAAAGGCGGCCAAAGTTGTTGCCGTCGACGCGATGATCGGCATGGCGATTTCTCCTACACCTTCGATTACGGCACGCGTGGCTGTTTTTCCTTCCGACATGTGACGGTAAATGTTCTCTACGGTCACAATTCCGTTATCGACAAGCATTCCGAGAGCCAATACCAGGGAGAATAGTACCATCACGTTCAACGTAACGCCCATGGCATTCAAAATCAGGAAGGACATCAACATCGAAAGCGGAATTGCTACTCCAACGAAAAGTGCGTTGCGCAATCCAAGGAAGAAGAGCAATACGCCTACTACAAGGATAATTCCGAAGATAATCGAGTTGAGTAGGTTGGACACCATTTCTCGCGTATTGTTCGATTGATCACTGGTAATCGAAACACTTACGCTTTGTGGAATGGTGCCGTCTTTCTTTCCTTCTTCAATGATTTGATCGATTTTATCGGCCGCATCCAAAAGGTTTTCTCCTCCTTGTTTTTTCACGTCGAGCATCACAACAGGATCTCCAAATTCACGTGCATAAGAGGTAGTGTCGCCATTCGCAAAACGAACTTCAGCGACATCTTCCAGGTAAACAGGAAGGAAATCGTCTTGTTTTACAATCAGGCGTTTAAGTTCGTTGGCATCTTTGAACTCACCATTGACACGAACGGTTTTTCGAATACCATCCATGAGCAATTCACCTCCAGGGATGGATTGATGTTCCGCGTTAATGGCGTTTTGAATGTCATCAATTGTAACGTTTACCGACTGTGCTTTAATAGGGTCGATGTCGACACGCATTTCCTGATCTTGTACTCCGCGAATTTCAACATCGCTGATTTCCTGAAGTTCCTCGATTTTATCTTCTAGATCTTCCGCAACTTCCTTCAACTTTTGCGCATCTTCTCCGCGAAGGTTGATATTCATGATTGGCATTTGGGAAGGATCCAATTCAAAGATGTTTGGTTCCACGGGCAAATCAGGGAAACTCGCATCTGTACGCGCATTATCTACTGCGTCTTTCACTTTTTGCAAGGCCTTGTCCGCAGACATCTTGAAGTCGAATTTTACGCGAATCGTTGTGTAACCGTGCACCGAATTGGTATTGATTTCATCAACGAGTTTGATACCACCGATTTCTTTTTCGATGGTTTTAGCGATTTTTTCAGACATGTATTCAGGCGAAGAACCTGGTTTCGCAATCCCAACGTAAATCTCAGGAATCTGTAATTCCGGGAAATTTTCTTTTGGCATTGACATGTAGGCGCCCAATCCTCCAATAATGATCACAAGTGCGATCAAGAAGACGGTTTTTCTATTGTTTACGGCAAGGGTGGATAACCCAAAGCCTTTACTTTTTTCTCCCATTTTTTCTTGGAATTAATTCTATTCTTTAAAAGAAACGGCTGTATTATCCGTAATACCTCGCGCACCTTTCACGACGATTTTTTGTCCCGCTTTGAGTGCTCCATCTTTCACCAATGTTTTTCCTTCGTAGCGTTCAATAACCTCGATCACCACTTTTTTGGAAACATTTTTACCGTTCTTTTGCTCAATGATGTAGACGTAATCGTTATTGTTTTGATCTTTCATGATGGCTTCAGAAGGGATCACCGTACCATTTTCTACGTGCAAGTCGGTGATGTTGATTTCCGCAAGCATATTTGGTAAGAAGAAAGTGTTGTTATTAATGGTTGATTTAATGCGGAAAGTGCGATTTAACGGTTCGATGTAGTTTCCAACATTCGTTACTTTCAAGAGAATAGAAGTATCGCTGTAATTGGGGAAAGTAACCGTCATTTCTGTTCCTTCGTGCACACTAGAGAAATGTTTCTCAGAAATGCTCGCAACAATATCAATTGAATTGTTGTTCACCAAACGAACGATAGGCGAAGAAGGTCCCGCCATTTGTCCTTGGGCTGCATAAACCTCGTCAATAACACCCGTGAATGGTGCACGAATAACCGCTTTTCCTTGCTGGGTACTTAACGACGCAATTTTTGTTTTTAAAGCGTTCACTTGATTTTTGGCTGTTTCCAAATCGAATTCAGAACCGACGCCTCGTTTCGTTAGTTCCTCTTGTTTTTCGAGCATGTATTTCGCGTAATCCAACTGTGTTTCCAATTCCACTTTGTTTGACGCAAGAACAGAAGCATCTACCGTAGCGATAATTGCTCCTTTGCTCACTTTTTGTCCCTCTTTAACTTTGATGGAAGTGATGAGTCCGCCCATTTCAGCCGTCAACATTACATCTTCATCCGTTTCTACATTTCCTTGGATGCGAATGCGATGTGTGAAGGCGGTGTCTTGAACCAAAGCGGTTTCAACCATCGGATCTTTGGCTTCTTCTTTTGTTTCTTCTGCCTCCTTTGGAGCACATGATTGAATTCCGAAGAGAATTCCTGCCAATAGTGTATAATATATTGCTTGCTTTTTCATGTCTATTAGATTCACTTGTTTAATATATTGTTGTAAAGCTTGTCGAGCGCCAATTGTGCGTTTAATAATTCGAGCGTCGATCCAATCAATTGCGCTTGCGCCATCACGACCTGGTTGTATTTTTGGGTCACGATAATGCTATTGCCTTTACCGATTTGCTCCTTCGCTAAAGCGTTTTCATAAATTGACTGTGCCAAACGAACGTTTTCCTGTTGCAATTCGTAGTTGGAACGTGCACTCGATAAATTATTTTTTGCTTGCATTTCCTGCATTTTCAACGATTGCTCCATCATTTCGAGAGAGTTTTGCGTTTTTAGTAGGGCTACTTTTGCTTGTGAAGTTTTGTAATAACGCTGACCACTCGAAAGAATGGGAATGTTTAGTTGCAATCCCCAAGAGGTTTGAGAGAACCAATCCTGATCCCCATCAAAGAAGTTGAATTCATTGCGATAAGCATTGTATCCGTGTTGGAAATAAGCGTTCAAAGTTGGCATGTATCCCGCTTTATTGTTTTTCACATTGAATTCGGAAAGTGTTACCTGATCTTCCATTAACTGGTAGGAGATATTGGTATGAATATCGCCGTTCCCGCCTAGCGTACCCGTGATTAATTCTTCTGGCTTTGCCGTGATTTCAATGGGCTGATCCATAGGGTATCCCATCGCAAATTTCAAAAGTTCTTTCGCATTTTGGTATTGTAATTCCGCTTGCGTTTTTGATTGTTTCGCGCTGAAAAGTCCGTAATTCAACTGATCCATGTCTTCTTGTAACATTAGGCCTAATTCAAAATAATTTTGTTGCTTGTCAATCAAATTTTGAGTTAGGGTAACCATTGAGTCCATGAATTGCAGGTTGGATTTGGAAACTGCCACCATTTCATAGGCTTGAACCACGTTGAATAACACATCTTCTTTGGTGAGTGTCGCTGCATTCGCTTGCATTTCAGAGTAATGCTTAGACAATTGCACGCCAACAAAATAAGAACCGTTGAAAAGCAGTTGGTTCACGTTCAAAGTAGCGGATGAATTGTAATCAGTTCCAGCTCGGAAAGAGACCAGACTACCAGCTGGCGCGGAAGGATTAAAGAAAGTTGCATCCAATACCTGTACCGGCAAATTCAGGAAATTGTTAAACGATCCTGTGATGTTCGCCTGTGGAAGCCCCATCGCAATCGTTTCGCGTTTTTGATATTCCGCACTCAAAACATCATTCTCTGCGTTTTTAATGGAAATATTGTTTTCCAGAGCATAACTTTTAGCTTCCTCCAAAGAAAAACTGTTTGACTGTGCAAACGAAAATTGCGTGCACAACAAGAGCAATCCAAGTACTAATTTAGAATTCTCCATTTTCTATTTTTTGTGATAAATATTTAAGCCCATTCTCGTTAACGAGCCCTTTGATATGTAGTCGGATCATTTCTGTGTAAACCGCCTGAAAAGTAAACTGCGGCCACGGAAAGATATCCGGGTTAAAGATGTTATCGATGGATGCTACGTAAAGGCGACCTACAACATCCGCATTGAGATTGTCCCAATACAAATTTTCCTTCATTCCCTGATTCACGTTAGAAACAATGGTATTTAACACAAAGTGCCAACGATGGTCCTCCATCACTTGCCAGGCTTCTGGGTGGTATTTCTTCAACTCAAAGAAAACCGATGGGTTGATATTTCCCACATGCTCCGCGACCAACTTACTGATTTGGATCAGGTTGTCGATCGCATTTTCAGAATGTTGAATGCAATTCGTACAAATCGCTTGATCCATCCCCGTTTTCATAGCAACAATGGAACGAATCAAATCCGACTTGTCGTCGAAATATTTGTAAATCGTCTTTTTCGATATCCCCAGCTCTCTGGAAAGATCGTCCATCGTCACGCTTTTAATGCCGTATTTCATGTATACAGCAGAAGCGCGCTCTAGAATTTCCAATCTTTTCTCATCCATGCGGCAAATGTATGTATATTTTCCACATTGGAAACTATTTACTAGAAAAAAGTTTCCTTAGTATTTTATGAACGGCGGAAATGAATATATTAGCTGCATAATAGTGGTTTCGAAAAGTAATGGCAGCAAAATATTACGTGGTTTGGAAAGGGAAGAAAACAGGTGTTTTTACTTCCTGGGATGAAGTGAAATTGTTGATACAAGGCGTTCCTGGAGCCAAATACAAATCATTTTCGTCTAGAGATGAAGCGGAACGAGCTTTTAGAGATCCTGGTTCTGTTGTTTCAACTCCTAAGGAGAAAAAAGCCAAATACTATGTGATTTGGGACGGCCCGAATTCAAAAATTTATACGGATTGGGATACGGCACAACAAAATTTGAAGGGAATACCGCGCGATCATTTTAAAACTTTTGGAAGTCGTGTTCTGGCAGAAAAGGCTTTAAAAGAAGGTCCCGCGAATTATATTGGTAAGGATTTTAGAAAAACGCAGGATCTTTCTGCAGCTGCGATTGAAAAGATTGGGCACCCGATTGAATTGAGTCTGGCTGTGGACGCTGCTTGCAATGAGATGACAGGGGTGATGGAATATCAGGGAGTGTGGACGTTTCAAACGGAAACACCACTTTTCAGGAAAGGACCATACAATGGTGGGACGAATAATATCGGGGAGTTTTTAGCTCTTGTGCATGCCTTGGCTTTGTTCGGTCAGAAGAAAGATCCCCAATTTGCTACAATGCCTATTTATTCAGATTCTAAAATTGCGATGAACTGGATCAAAGCGAAGAAGTGTAGAACGAAAGCACGTCCAAGTCAGGAAGTCGCACAATTGATTTTAAGAGCGGAGCATTGGCTTGCTACAAATACGTATAAAAACCCAATTTTAAAGTGGGAGACGAAGGTTTGGGGAGAAATTCCCGCTGATTTCGGAAGGAAGTAGCTGGGGTTACGCTTGTTTTTTTGCATTTGACGTCTGCGCCAAAGCCATTTTCATAAACGTGTAGATGATAGGATGAGGGATCTCCCGGGTTGAGCTGATTTGCGGACAAAAACCACAGCCCACAAAATAATCGTGATTTTTTAAACTGATCACTTCGGGATCTTCAAATTGATTGTACGCCTCAATATCTGCAATGTCGTCCGAAAGAGCGGTGATGAGTTGAGGGTACAAACTATAGCGCGATGCAGTCAACTCGATTTTTGAATAA
>JBNKGN010000174.1:0-7021 GCA_050289845.1 Crocinitomicaceae bacterium
GGGGAGTGTAATCTCGACAGATACGATATTAAATGATGTAGGTGCGGGTTGGTATGGATTGCATTTGCAAGGAAGTACGTATACCAGTGAACATTTTTATTATTCTTTTTTAATTGGAACGCATGGTCACGCTGTGGATATTGATATTCCGTTATCACCCGAATTTACCTCCATGGCTAAAACTTCAACAGAGTCAGGAAGCATCGATTATCAAGACGTAAACTTCGGAAATACCGAGAAGCTTTTATCGCAGCGCGCATGGGACGGTGATGCGTATTATTCGGAAAGGTCCTATTTAAAGTTCAACCTTTGGATCGATGATCAAGTAATTCTCGAGAAAGCAGATTTAGACCTTTCAGGACTTGCGCATGTTACTTCGGGAGGGTCTAATCCTGCGGAATTTCATTTGATCACCGAAGATTGGAATGAGAACCTTATCACGGAAAATGTTGCTCCAACAGTGAGCAGTGCTATCGATGTAGATGTTGCTGCAACGTCCTCTTCAACAGAAGACAAAACTGTTGATTTTCGTCCTTTTTGCAATTACTGGCAGGCAAACAATCGTTTGAATTATGGGGTGCATTTCAAATTGCAGAGTTATGCGGATAATTTGCATGGTCAAACATACGATTCTCCAAATTCTACAACAACGGCGGACCGTCCCGTGTTTAGATTTACGTTAAGAACGGCTCCGGAGTATACGACTGCAACCTGGAGTGAAATAACTGAGACAGCAACGATTGGTGTTGACATCAGTGACTTGACAGGTTTTACTGAGCCTTACTTTTATTTTGTGAACGCTGACAGTATTCCAACTTTGGATAGTTTGGTTAATTTCTATAAGGACACCCTGTTCGCAGGTGGTTTCACGGACTCTATCATTGGAACGCTTTCGACAAGTAGTTTGACTCGATCATTTACTCGGTTAACTCCAAATACATACCATGTTTCCGTATTTGATAGTTTGGGAAATACAGTTTTAAAGGAATCGATAGATGCTCAAGACACTATTACCTTGGCGGAAGGAACGAACTTAAAAGTGATAGATATTTCGCGAATCGGTACGAATGGTTTTGATGGTGTTGGTGCCGTTGGATATTTAACTCAAGAGAATGAGTCTTCAAAGGTTACCTATTCTTTTGAAGAACTGTCTGGAATACAGTTTTTTGGGTACGTAAATGATACTTTGACTGTTAGCGATTATACAGATGTGGTCTATGGGATTTACTTGAATGATGATCAGCTTTATCCCATTAATAATGGATCGCTTGGATCGCTGATTGGCACAGCCGCACCCAATACCATTTTTCAACTGGAGCATTCAGATTCGTTGAGATTGTATGCGAATGGATCACAAATCGGTTCTAGGGTAAAAGGAGATGTTTATACATACAAACTGGGGCTACGATTGAAAAAGGCGAATACAATCAAACTGATTCATAATGGCATGTTCCCAATTAAGAAAGGCTACTCGTTTAAGGTGACACCAAACACTTACTTTTCGTGTAACGGTGATCTTGGTTATTTGCAGTTTGGATTCAAAAGACTCTTATCAAACACTCCTGTTTTAGTCTCGTATGATGTTCTCGATCCCAATGGAGATCCTGTTTTGACGGGCGGATCTGCCTATACTGGTGCAGGTCCTATCACGCCGATTACAAATTATAATGGGGGAGGACCACTCATTCCTGGGACTTATACAATTCTAGTCACCTTGAATGGAAATACCTACAGCGAAACGATTCGCTTGGGTTATGTGCCAAATTGGGATACTTACACCGATTATTTTGTCTCAGCTGATGAAAGAGATGTGATTCGAAACGCAACAACTTCAGGATTGGATTACGCCTATGCACGTGCTGAAAACATGATGAATTATTATGATAACGGTTGGATAGAATTGGATCCGATCCATCTAATTCATGAAGGAATTAATATTGTGCGTTTTACTACAGAAAACCTTGATCAACCGGTAAATTCAGGAATGCTCAATGAATCGTTCATTTTGACATATCGCTATAATAACAACTATTCGTTAATCGCTTATTCACCAACAGATCCGCTCCAAATTTTCCCTCTTACAGCAAATTCAAAAGTGCTTCTGAATTTTACTGAATTAAATGGTGTGAATCACGAAGTAGAAATTAGTATAGATGGTGTATTGGTTGGTCATATCGATCGCCCAGCCAATACGGTAGTGCTACGCTCACATACCAAAGATATTGACGATGGATTTGAGAATATTCTTACTTCATTTGGTTGTCGAAAAACAGCAGATCAATATGCACATCTAGACTACAAAATGGACGGATACTATCACGTCTTTGAAGATGGACTTATTAATATCCGATTTAAACAAGAATACGACACGGAAGACCTTTCTTTCACTATTTACAATATGTATGACGAGCCTGTCAAAACACAAGCAGACTTTTTAGCAATCGAAACAACTAATGGCGCAAACTATTTAACGATAGACGTTTCAGATTCAGGCGACTGTATCGGGCGTGGATTCTTCTATATCGAAGTAATAAATAGCAAAAGGGAAAAGATGTATTTGAGGTTTTACAACAACCTTGATCAGTCACCATCTTGCCCTTCTTACGATTAACAATAAAAACGGACCCAATGAAAAAAAATGTATTACTAATTAGCGCTCTCGTGCTTTCACTAGGAGCCATGTCTTTTGTGCTTTTCAAATCAGACAAAGAGGATCAAATTGGCTATTTCGACTATAACGAAGCGTATAATGAATGTGCCTTAAAGAAAAAACTGGAAGCTGACTTGGAGAAAGTTGTAAGTCATCGTTCAAGTGAGCTTGATAGCATGCAAATGGAATTGTCTTTTATGTCAAATGCGATAAAAACAAACAACTCCGACAAAGATCATTTGCAATCCTTTGAATCGTTAAAACAGCGTTATCTAATGCTTTCTGGAAAGTATGAAGAGGAAAATATGCGTTTGAAAGAAGAATATTTCAAGCAAATCAGAGAGCATATTAACAAAAAAGCAAAAGAATACGGCGAATCTCATGAGTACGACTATTTGTTCGCTGCTATGGGCGATGGGTCATTGATGTACGCCGAACAATCCAAAGATGTAACGAAAGACTTCTTGACGTATCTGGACAAATGAGAAAATGGACGTACATAGCATTATTGCTTCTTGCTTCCTGCAGCGAGTCTCAGACGGAATTTAAAACAGCCGAAGAATTTCACGCGTATCTGAATAATCCAAACAATGGGTTTATTCAAGAACAGGAATCTTCTGAGTTTGTGTACGAAGCCAAATTGGTTCCAGCTATAAAGGACGATCCCAAACCGCATTTCACCGTTCAATTGCGAATCAGCCGAAAAGACGGTGGATCGGTTTTAGATTCTCAAGGTGCATCTATTGATCAACGAGCGGATCGCGAAGGTTACCTCTCCTTTGGAGTGATTGAGGATGTTTATATAAAGATGGGGAAGAAAACCTTAAATCCAGTTTTCCACCACTACGAAAGAAATTACGGATTAAAACCTTCTGTTGATGTGCTTTTTGAATTTGCTCATAAAGTCCCAGAACAAGACGTTTTCTTTTGCTACCGCGATGAACTATTCGGGCAGGGATTGATAGAATTAGAATTTGATAAAGAACTTTTTACTACTTGTTATGTCACACAAAAATAATGGAATGATACTGCGTATTCGCAAAAGTCGCACGTTTAAAGGAATGGCGACATTCCTTGCTCTAAGTATTTTCTTTGAGATGGTGCAGCCTACAATCTCATTAGCACTGACAGAAGGTCCTTCGCAGCCTGAAGTACAATCATTTGAGCCAATCAATACCACACAAATGGTCGATCTGTTTTCAGGCGATTTTAATTACAATATCCCTTTATTTAATTTACCCGGTCCCAATGGAGGTTACCCTGTGAATATGGCGTATCACGCTGGAGTTTCAATGGACGACGAAGCATCGTGGGTAGGCCTCGGGTGGAACATTAATGTGGGTTCTTTGGTTCGAAATATGCGCGGTTTGCCCGACGAATTTGCGAGTACAACGAATCAGGATGGGGATGTGACTGGTGGTGACTATATCTACACGAAGAATGACATGAAGGAGTCTTGGACCTTGGGTATGACACCTTCAATTGTCCCTGAATTGTTCGGAGGTAATCTCCTTGCAGGACTTACTAATTTGGGGACAACAATATCTTATAATAACTACCGAGGTATTGGGGTTTCAATTAATTATCCATCGGTTAATATTGGAGGTGCCAACTCACCCTTGAAGGCTTCTTTAAGTTTGGATAGCGAAGATGGGCTTGGAGTGACAGCATCTTTAAGCAGAAAAGATATGGGTAAAGGGCACTTGGATGGATACAATTTGGGGGTTACTTTTGATGGGAATCTCAGTGTTAATTATTCACTTACAGCAAAAAATGCGAAGAGTTCAGGTGAATTTTTTGAGATGTCCGCCACAATAACTCGTGGAGCATCATTGAATTTCGCTAGAAGTAATTTTAGTCCTTCATATGCGACGAAGAATACTTCTTATGGATTTAGTGCTTCACTTGGAGCAGGACATTCGGTACTTCCAGGGCTTTATGCGGGCAAACCGATCAATATTTCATTCAACATACAAGACCTTAAGAACGTCGAAAAAACGGGGGTTAAAAAACCAATTTTGGGGTATTCTCAAAACGGCAGTTCTCAAAATTCAGAATTCACTAAAGACTTTGTTCGAATGAACGATGGTCATATTACTGAAGAAACAGCCTTCTTGCCGCATTCTTTCTTTGCCAATGACGCTTACTCTTCTACTGGTCAAGGATTGGCTGGGTACTTTCGAAGTCGGCGTAATGATGTTGGTTATGTTCACGACCCTTATAATAGAAATACGTCATGGAATGCGGCTATATCTTTAGAATGGGAAGATGTAACAACAACAAATTCATCCTCGATAGCTTTTCCTTTGCTGTCGGGAACAATAATAACAATTCCAGCTGGAGCAATTAGTTTCACATCAAAACACCTAGGCGTCGGTGGTTCCTTTGGTTTTGGCTGGGATACACAGCGCGCCTGGGACAATACAACGGGCGAAGGGGTAAACGAAATGGCTCAGGCATTTCAAGGTCCAGAGCCTCTTGGTTTGGCAGAAGTGCTTTATTATCAAGTGCATGGTGAACAGACCATTCAAGATCCACAATATTTAGATCATATCAATGGAACTGATCTGACGTGGATGACGCTAACGCCAGAGTCTTCTTCTGGTTTTCTTGCAGGAAAACGTGATCTCGAAGCAGCCAACAACCAGCACGTCGACGCTTTTAGAGACGTTAATGCAGAAAGAGAAGTGAGAAACACCCTTGTTCATTCTTTCAAAAATCATGAAGTTGCCAATCTAGGCGAATTTCAAATTAAACACTACAATTTAAGTGCTTCTTTAGATTTTAGTACAGCTCCTTCGAATTCTTTGGATCGTACTATTAGAGATGTCAACTTATTTGAGTGGGAAAACAATACGATGAAATCCGAAGATATTTCCATTGAAAATCACATGGCGGGGTACAAGGTTTTAAATGAACAAGGAAGTTACTATGTCTATGGTTTGCCTGCTTATAATCACGCAGAAGTTCAGAATGTTTTCTCGGTAGATGGCGCGTACAATTATTCTGGATTTAATCCAGAGACTTCAGATGTGGTTGCTGTAAAAACAGCTCTTCAAAATGTACAGGGCACTGGAACGGATCAAATTGAGGTGGACTATAAGGTAGAAAACACAGACAAATACATCAACAAGAAAACAACGACACCTTATGCGCACTCCTATATGCTCACATCAGTGCAAGGAGCAGACTATGTCGACATTACGAACAATGGACCAAGTGATGATGATTTGGGTTACTGGGTGAAATTTGATTATGGAAAATATGCCGATAATTACAAATGGCGCGCTCCGTTCCAGGGAGCAAACTATATGGACGGACATACTTATACAAGATCTGACGACAAAGCCAGTTATTCGTATGGAGAGAAAGAAGTTTGGTACTTGACACGTATGGAGACCAAATCACACATTGCCATCTTTGAATTGTCCGAACGCACAGATATGGTAGAAGCGGAGAAGGAATTTGCAAGCAAAGAGGATACTCCAGATCTCTCTAACAATAAATCAGGTCTTAAAATTGACAAAATTAAAATATACGACAAGGCGAGTTTTGAAGAAAACTCTAGTACTGCAGTACCCCTACAAATTGTTCATTTCGAGTACGATTACTCTTTGTGTAAAGGAGCGCCGAACAATAAAAACTTTGGTGGTTCACTCAATACAGGAAAATTAACCTTAAAAAAAGTGTGGTTCACCAGTAACGGTTCGTCACGCGGTTCTTTGAATAAATACGAATTCGATTACGAAACCATTAGTGTTTCCAGTCCTTTCACAGGACTTGTTAATCCAGATTATGATAAGAATAAATACGATAGTTGGGGCAACTACCTGCCATTTGGTGGTGCTTCAAATTACGGTCAGCACGTCAACTTTCCTTACGTCAATCAAACCACAGGAGGATGGGAACAAAGTTGGATGAGTAGTGCATATTCTACCATTGGTGGAACCGTCTTCGAAACGGAAGATAACAAGGCAATGACCAAAGAAGCCAATGATCTCCTAGCATCCACTTGGAGCTTGAAAAAAATCAAGTTGCCTTCTGGCGGTGAAATTAACATTGAATATGAGTCGGATGATTACAGTCACGTACAACACAAAGTTGCCAACCAGATGTTCAAGATTGTGAAGTTTGGAGACTATACAGATCACAACCAAATTTATACCAATGGCACGAGTGAAAATTACGCAAACGACGCATCGATTGATGACGAAATAAGGAGAAGGATTTATTTCCAGTTGGAAGAGCCTTTGCCGACAACAATGACAGATATTCAAGTGGCCGATGAGATATATTCGAAATATGTGGAGCCCTTGATGGTGGATGAAAATGGTGAGCGCAATCTCTATTTCAAATCTAAGATGCGTTTAA
>JBNKGN010000175.1:0-7008 GCA_050289845.1 Crocinitomicaceae bacterium
ATCTGGTGAAGAAAAGCGTATTTGGAATCCGAGCAGAAATTTCATCTCCAGGTAAGCTATTAGTAGTCCAAAGCCTCCAAATAGGAGTCCGTAAATTCGGCCGTGTTTTACTATGTTTTTCATAACAAGTTGATTTTGAGTAAAAAAAAAGTCGACCTTTAAAGCACGAACTTCAAAGGTCGACTGAAAGGTACCATTTTCAGTTATTCAGCATTGGGAACATGAAGTTTTATGAATTCGTGTTTTTTACGGTTTTCAGTGCTTTTTCGTTTTCCTCGGAAGAAGAGATAGAGGTTCAAGAAGAGCATAATCCCCAAATAAATCGCGAATCCTCCAAGTTTGTAACTCAAGACTTCAATTGTCTCTTGTGTATCGAAGGGAGTGTTAGCGATTTTAAGAATGAGTAGTGCAAATCCAATGTTAAGCAAGTAAAACCCTACTTCAAACAAGCGATTTGTAGCAAATGCAATATCTTCCCTTCCGTTGAAGATATCCAGCATAAAAACCCGTCCATTCTTGAAGAGCGTGTGTGCCACATAAAGTGTTAAGGCAATAGCCAAAGGCAAATAAACGGTGTAAGCGATAACTGTTAATTGAGTGTCCATGATAGTTGAATTTAATTAGACATTTGTTGATTTTTATTTCGGTGCTGGTAATAGCTGTAAAGCAGTAAACCCAGCATATTGACATAGTGCATGCCGCCCAAAGCGACGATCATCATTCCTGCGTTTCGGGCAATGCATTCAAACAGGGTGACAAGCGAGGAAATTTCCGGCCAGTAGACAATGGAGAGGGTCGCGTAGCCTAGATTGAGTAGGTAATATCCGATAAGCAACAGATTGTTGATCGCGTCTACCAAATGACGGTCGTTGTCGAACAACTGTTCCAAATAAATCCTTCCATTGCGATAAAATACCCATCCGACGTGAAATGTCGTGAAGTAGACGAGGCTCCCAAAAACGATATATCCTGCAATATTGAATGTCATCTTTATATTTTTAAACTTTCAGAAATAATTGAAAGTATGTAAGCAAATTTTTTTACATCATCTTGAGTAGGGTACGATAGAACCAATGCTCGTCAGAACGAATAAACTTATCCATCATATCATCTACTTTGACTGTGAAATTGTCCAAATCACCAATAAGTGCTTTAAATTCTTTTGTTTCCTTATCGTTGCCTTCCACATTTTTGACTTCCTGTAATACGCGTAACATTGGTTCTACTTCGCGTTGACGGCGTTGCTTCACGACTTGTCTTGCAAGTGCCCAAACATCTTTGTCAGTTGTGAAATATTCTCTTCGTTCTCCTGGAATATGGGCTTTCTGAACGATTCCCCAATCGATAAGTGTTCGCATGTTCATATTCGCATTTCCTCGGGAGATTTGCAGTGCTTCCATAGTGTCTTCAGTGGAAATTGGCTCGTTAGAAACCAACAGCAATGCGTGGATTTGTGCCATCGTACGATTGATGCCCCAATTCGAACCTAAGGTCCCCCACGATTGGATAAAATGTTGTTTTGCTTCTTCAAGTTCCATGAGTCAAATGTAATAATATATTTTAAACTTTCAGAAATAATTGAAAATTATTTTCTTTTGCTTTCAATAAATGAACCGAACATCATACCGATAAGCACTGCTGGTAGCGCTCCGAGAGCTGTGATGGCGAGTGGTAATAGTGTCAGGCAGGCAAAGACAGCACCGATGTCCAGATCGCTTCTTTCGTTCATTTCAAATACAATCACCATTAATCCAACGAAGAATGAAGTGATGAACAAAACGCGAATGGAGGAATAGGCACCTGTCAATGTTCCTTTGCTTTTGTCTAGAATGATTTGCTGTGTCGCTTTAATTCCGTAATGCCTTGAAAGAACTGAGAAAACAAGTACAATTAAGATTAATAACACCAATTCGAATTGGTCGGAAATTGCAATAAAACTACCATAAAAAAGACTAAGCAATAAGTAAGCGGTGATTAAACCTATCCATCCGAAGAGTATTCCGTAATCGCCGCCTAGTTTTTTTAGTTTTAATTCGTCCAAAGCTATTTTTTTAAATGCGCCAACAAAATTCCCGTTGCCACCGCGACATTCAGCGATTCAGCACCACCTTTTCCAGGAATATGAACGGGTTGCGTGATTTTTTCGATAATATTCGCAGAAATGCCATTGCCTTCGTTTCCTACCACCAAAATCCCCTCTTCCAGCGCGTCGAAACCATACAACGATTTCCCTTCCATTAGCGCGCCGTACACAGGGAGTTGGGTCTCGGCGAGATATGTTTCTAAATCTACAGAAACACACGGGACTCGAAACAGTGATCCCATACTCGATTGAATGACTTTGGGGTTGAAAATATCTACCGTCGCTTTAGAGCAAAGAATCGTGCTAACGCCAAACCAATCAGCAGTGCGGATAATCGTTCCCATATTCCCTGGGTCCTGAATACCATCAACAGCGAGTAACAATCCACTTGTTTGTGCATTTAACACTGGCTGATGCACAACGGCAAGCACTGAACTAGGGGTGCTCAACGCGGTCAAACTTTTCATTGTTGCGGCATCCGTCTGATAATGGAGTCGATTCTGACTGTCCATCGCTTCTAATGAAACGATACATTCGATCGCATCGGGCCACTCCGTAATGATTTCTTGCACCATTTTTGCTCCTTCGACCACGAAAAGTTTTTCGGTATCACGGTTTTTTTTCAATCGGAGCGACCGAATCCACTTTATCTTATTTTTAGAAAGTACTTCCATGGATGCTTTTATTAAATTTGCTTGAACAGAATTAAGTGCAGCGCATCAAACTTACATATATTCTTTTTATTGCGGTATTCGTAACGGCAGCTTGTCGTCAGGCGAGACACGTCCCGGAATCACAGTATCTAATCAAAAAGAATAAAATAATTCACAAAGGTGATAAGCTTGATAAGGACGAACTGAATTCGATTATTCGACAGTCAGCGAATAGCAAACGATTGTTTATCAAATGGAAACTGTGGTCATTCAACACGATCGATTCAGCGAAAGTCGCGGAGAAAAGAGTCCGATTGGACAATGAAATCCGAGCAGAAAATAAAAAACGTCTGGAGAAGCAATATGCCATCAATCAAAAGCGAATTGATCGCGCACGTGAAAAAGGACGAGAGTATTATAATCACAAGTATATTTCACTGAAAGACACCACAAGTCCAAGGAAGTTCTTTCGGGAATGGATGAAGTATAAAATTGGAGAACCGCCAGTGGTCTTTGATAGCGCTGCCTTTAATAAAACGATTGAGCAATTTGGCGCCTATTTGGAAAAGAAGGGCTATTACTATGGAAAAGCCGAAGGCATGGTTTCCTATAATTATAACAAAAAATGCGTAGTCACTTACGCTGTTACGTCAGGACCGCAGTACATGGTTTCTTCCACAAAAATCGATTGTAAAAATGCTGCCGTTAAAAAGACTTATGCGGATTATGTCAAAACACTGCACGATCCTCCTTTGATCGGAAAACCTTTCGATAGTGATATTTTGGACAACTATCGATATCAGGTGGCTAAATACATGCGGGATTCCTCTTTTTATGGATTTAGTGCAAGTCATATCACATACATTGCCGATACCTCCAAAGAAGACATGTCGGTTGGACTCACTTTGGTGTTTGCCGATAGAACAGTACGTCCTGATCCTGCAAAAGATTCGTTGATCACAATTGCTCATAAAAAATACGTCATCGAAGAAGTCTTTTTTCATATTGCGGATACCATGCAATTCGAAGGGAATTTTGAAAAAATGATGGATTCCCTGGGCTTAAACTTATACAATGGTCCTTTTGTGAATACCGTGGATACGCTGTATTATTCTCGTGGAGAACACGAAAAAGATGGTGCCTGTCGTGATGCGATTTTCTATTACAATGGCGATGTATTTGTCAAACCGCGTGTGTTGGAAATGCAAAACTTTTTGGAGCAAGGATCCAATTACACGGAAAAGAATGCTGAAAACTCGTACGATGCCCTTCTTCGAATGAATTTGTTCAAAGCCATTAAAACAGATATTGTCGAAGTGCCAGAATCCAATCGATTGGAAGTACATTATTATTTGGCACCGAAGAAACGCCAAAGTTATTCTTTTCAGCCGCGTGCAACCAATACCAATGGGTATCTTGGGGTTTCTGCATCGATTAGTTATACCAACCGGAACCTTTTTAGAGGGGCGGAACAATTTACGGTTTCGGTTTCCGGAGGTTTTGAGTCACAACCGCCTGTATTTGATCAAACGGTCGATGGGCAAACGATTCAGACCGCGAGTAGAAGTTTTAATACCTTTGAAATTGGTCCAGGATTGAAATTAACTTTGCCAGGACTTTTTCCGCTGAGAAGCAGTCAGATTTCGAAGAAAAGACGCCCTCAAACAATTCTATCGACGGCATATAATTACCAGGATCGCGAAGATTTTCGTAGAGGATCGTTTCAGTTGAATTATCAATGGAAATTCATTCTTACCAAGACTTCACTTTTTGAAGTTGGATTGCCTGGAGCATCGGTAGTCAAGTTTGTCAACATCAATAAGTCCGATGCATTTGAGCAACGTTTGAACGATCTCGGAGATTTGTTCCTGATCAATGCGTACAGCAATCAATTTATCTGGCAGGATTGGCGTTTTCGTTACGAATACAATATCAAGGAAAAAACCAATCGAAGAGGAAATTCTCAGGTATATTTTAGTTCGGTATTTGATCCAGCAGGAAATCTTTTGAGTGCCTTTCGCAATTATCAAGACACTACCGATAATGGGCAGTACGCAATTGCAGGGGTTGGCTATTCGCAATTTGCCCGACTGGATAATGAATTGATTTTTTCGAAACCGCTTCGAAAAGAACGCAGTGTGAATATGCGCTTTGCGATTGGTGGAGGGTTGCCATATGGAAACAGCGAAACGTCGTTGCCTTACGATTATAGTTTCTTTGCAGGAGGAGCCAATGACAATCGCGGATGGGCAGGAAGAACATTGGGACCTGGAGGTTATAAATATTACCTCGATACCTTGCGTTCTACCACTCAAATTGGCGATGTGCGTATTGGCGGTTTTACCGAATTCCGTTTTGCCATCAACTCCTTTTTGAAAGGTGCCTTCTTTATGGATGCGGGAAATATTTGGACGATCGATTATGACGAAAAACGCCCTGGAGGACAGCTAACCAGTGACTGGTGGCGCCAAATTGCTGTAGCCGCTGGGTTTGGTGTTCGAATGGATTTGGATTTCTTTATCTTGCGTCTCGACCTGGGCTTCCCGATTCGAAATCCTGCTTTACCGAATGGCGAAAATTGGATCTTCCAGAAAAAAGACAATTTTATCGCAGAGTCTATTGCTGTATTTGGCGATCCAGGCTACAAATCCATCGTTCCGAATCCGTACATTCCCAAGTTTCATTTTGGGATCGGGTATCCATTCTAGAGAAAGTTGTAGCGCAGATAGGAGGTGAGCGCAGTCCATGGGATAAGTATCGGTTTCTCACAGATTCCAGCGGCTGGGTGAATTTCCAGTCCATCCTTGTAAAGTCGAATCGTGATGTCGGACCAATCCAGATCTGTAGTCATTTCACCGAATTCATTCGAACATGTGCTTTCCGCTTTTGCTGCGCGAATTTCACGGTTGATCGTTTTTAATGCGTCAGCTTTCTTTTTCGATTCGAACAAATCATTGTGCGCAACCAATTGCCCCGTTTCTAAACTGAAGAAAAAATAACGGTGATCGGTTTCTGCAAAGTCGATGCAATTACAAACGAGGTGCAATTCAATGTGATTTCCTTTTTGAAAATAACCGTAATCACCGATGCAAAAATCGCTGGTTTCAGCATCCATTAAATTTCGTTGAATAATGGCGTTCATCGAGTCGGCAATTTCTGGTTTGGTCGGAAAATGTGCGATGGGATACATCATTCCGTTGTCATACGTACCGTTACTAAACTTGATTTGTGCGAATAGATTTCCTGCGCATAAAAGCGCAAGAAGTAGTGTAGATAAGTTCTTCATAAACCGAGGTTTGAACTTCAATTTACGAAAATCAGAACGAAAAGTTGCAATCTCGACGATTAATCCTCAATCGAAAGATTGGCGAAACGGAGCAATACCGTCTTAGATCCGTGTTGCGGAAAGAAAATGGTGGCTTTTTTGTCAGCACCTTCGCCTTCAAGTTTGATTACTTTTCCTTTGCCAAAACGCTCGTGAGTAACGTTGTACCCGACTTTCAAATCCAAAGATTCACCAGTTCTCGGTGTAGAAGGCTTTGCGCGATTCACAGGTTTTAATGAAGCGGAAGAAGCAAAAGGTTTGTTCAATCCACCGAGACCTGCAGGATTCGCAAATGTATTTGGGTTTCTGCCTCCGAGAGAAACGCCCCGACCGCGCTGGGGAGTCTCAAAATGAAGGTATTCCGAAGCAATTTCATCGATGAATCGACTTGGCTCAGAACTGATTAAATTCCCCCATTGAAACCGCGATGTTGCATAGGAAAGCGTACACGTTTCTTTTGCACGGGTTACAGCAACGTAGAACAAGCGACGCTCTTCTTCCAATTCTGTACGTGAATGCAGCGCCATCTGAGAAGGGAAGAGATTTTCTTCCAAACCAACGATGTAGACGTGTGGAAATTCCAATCCTTTGCTGGAGTGGATGGTCATAAGTGTTACGTGATTTCTGTCGTCTCCCTTGTCTTCGTCGGCATCCGTCAACAAAGCAACGTCTAACATAAATTCAGACAATGCTTTCGATTCTCCTTCTTCTCTCGAAACGGTAAAAACCTTGATTCCTGAAAGTAACTCTTCCACGTTTTGATAGCGCTCAACCTCTTCAGGGCCTTTGTCTTTGTCCGAACGCATTTCTTTTAAAATGCCCGATGTTCGCGCAATTTCCTGGGCTAGAGTATAAGCATCCAATTTTTCCAGTTGGGCCGAAAAACTCTGGATCATCGTTACAAACTCACTGATGCGATTGCGCGTTCCCGTATTTATATTGACGGG
>JBNKGN010000176.1:0-6944 GCA_050289845.1 Crocinitomicaceae bacterium
ATGACTTTGATGTCAGCCACGTTAATTTTTTGGCCCTTTCTTCCGTTTCTCCGCCAACCATTTCGGTAGTTCTTTTTTACCCGAATTGGTCCCTCCTACAAGTTGTTCTGCCAAATCAATTCGATTCACTTTTTGTAGCGTATTTCGAATAAATTGATGATTCTCTTTTTTGTACCAAAAGAAAAAACGCCGTTGGTTGAGTTTGTCTTCCTTCTTCTTAACTGTATTGTACGGTTTTAATGTGTACGGATGCACACCACTGTAATAAATCACCGTTGCCACTGTCATTGGCGTCGGTGTGAAATCTTGCACTTGCTCCAACTGAAAGCCCATGTCTTTTGTTTCTACCGCCAAATTCGCCATGTCTTCATCATCACAACCAGGATGCGAAGAGATGAAATACGGAATCAACTGTTGCTTCAAACCATGTTTTGCTGATATGGCATCGTATTTTTCCTTGAACTTGTGGAAATATTTAAACGACGGTTTTCGCATTACGCGAAGCGTAGCGTCGGAAGTGTGCTCTGGGGCTACTTTCAATCGACCACTAACATGTCTCGTAACAACTTGTTCGATGTATTCTTCGTGATTGCCGTCTTCATTGTTCTTGTTGAAATCATCGACTAAAAGATCGTAGCGAATACCTGATCCAACGAATGCTTTCTTCACCTGGGGTAGTGCATCTACCTTTCGGTACAATTCCGTCATTGGTTTGTGAGAGGTGTCCAGATTGTTGCAGATAACAGGATGGATACAACTTGGACTTGAACATTTTTCGCAAATAGCTTCGTCCTTGCCTTTCATCTTGTACATGTTGGCTGAAGGACCTCCCAGATCGGAAATATATCCTTTAAATTCAGGGTGCGAAGTCAATTGTTCCACTTCATTCATGATCGATTTTTCACTGCGAGAAGCTATGAATTTTCCCTGATGCGCCGAAATCGTACAGAAACTACAACCGCCAAAACAACCGCGATGCATATTCACGGAGAATTTAATCATATCGTAGGCTGGAATTGCCCCGCGTTTCTTGTATTTCGGATGTGGCAAGCGTGTGTATGGGAGGTCGAACGATTGATCGATTTCCTTTTCAACCATTGTCTTGTAAGGTGGATTAATCACCAAAGTCTGATGTCCAACTCCTTGCGTAATGCGATTTGCTTTCCATTTGTTTGATTCAACCTCCACGATTTTAAAATTCGCAGCATATTTAATTTTGTCTTCTAGACAAACTTCGTGCGACGCCAATTCTACAGTATTCCATTGCTTGTTTTTCGGCAAAGGTTCCGAATTATCTTGCAAAAAAGCCACTTGCTTGATGGTGCGCAAATTCTCAAATGGCACCCCTTTTTTTAGCAATTTCAGCATGTCGCGCAATGGTTGATCCCCCATTCCGTAGACCAACAAATCGGCTTTGGAATCTACAAGGATCGAAGGTTTTAATTGATCCGACCAGTAATCGTAATGTGTCACACGGCGCAAGGATGCCTCTATCCCGCCAATTAAAACGGGCACTTCAGGAAACAGTTCTTTTAAGATGTTGGAATACACGGTAGTCGCATAGTCCGGACGAAATCCCGCGGCACCTCCAGGAGTATAAGCATCCGTCGAACGCAATCGTTTGTTTGCCGTGTAATGATTCACCATGGAATCCATACACCCTGCTGTCACTCCGAAAAAATATTTTGGTGCGCCTAATTTTTTGAAATCGCGGAGATCATCTTGCCAATTAGGTTGTGCAATGATGGCTACAGAAAACCCTTCATCTTCAATAATACGTCCAATCACTGCCGTACCAAAAGCTGGATGATCGACGTAAGCATCGCCGGATACCAGGATTACATCGACTTGATCAATACCGCGCTTTTCCAACTCTTTTTTGGTGAGCGGAAGCCAATCGGTTATCGGACGTTCATTTTGCATGGGTCAAAATTACGTTAAATAATGCGATTCCTTGCGATTCTGTGCCGTTCAAACATGCAATTAATCGATGAATGTTAGTATATTAATCAAATGAAATACGCAACGCTGATTCTGCTATTTGTAATGGGGTTGACTTCGGTCAGCTGTTCGGAGATAAAACGAAGAAGAAAATTGGCCAAAGGACCAGCAATTCAGGCATTTGTGTTTAAAACAGATTACTTTCTTTCGGATCCAGATCATCAGATTTCTTTTCCAGCATGGTTTAATGATACGATTGTACGAAATAAAAAAATGCGGGAGATTACGCACAAAACATTTGTGAAAAATGCAGACGGCGATCATGAGTTAAAAATAGCCAAATGTTTCACGTTTGATGATCAGGGTAAGTTGCTTCGATTGGACCGAAAACGATACTATGAAAACTTTGTGGTAGAGAATGTAACGTTTCTGTATACTTCCGAAATGGATCCGATGGGATATGTCCCTGTGAAAATTGTGGATTCGTTGCACCCGAAAGAAGCCTCAGAATATGATTTTTATTTGAAAGAATCGTACAATCGCGAATATCTTGTTTATACAAATTCACTGACGGGTGATTTTTTGTTTTGTGTGCTTGATCCCAAATTGTGTGGAATTGTTTCTGTCGATTCACTCTTTCATCCCACCCCGCAGGATCTTATCGTTTACGGAAAACCGTCGCAACGAAAAAAACAGTTTTTAATCGAAAATTTGGTTACCGAAAAAAGTAGCATCACGTTCGATTATTTCAAAAATTCCAAAGAGCTTCAACGCATTGAACGTGATAATTACCCCTTCTACATCACTAAAGATGCGTTACTTTCAACGGAGGGACGCTGTCTAGGGTTTGTTGATTCTACTTTTAGCGGAGGTGATTATCTCAATAGAACGGTACGTAAATTCCAATTCGACAAGGATTTGCCAATTAAATTGGTTCACGAGGGAATGCGAGGTGGAACCTACGAAACGTTTGAGTACAGCTATTTTGAGTGAAGTGTTCAACACCTTATTATGCGGTAGTTTTCGCTGTCTTTCGACGAGAGAATCATAAGAAATCAGGTCGTGACAAGAGTGGACGCAAGGGTTCTGAGATTCTCTCTGCTCACCGCGAAATTATCCGTTGAGTTCATTAACTTTGTGACACTTTAGAATTGAGCATGAAAATAACGAATACAGGTAATTTCGACGGACAACAAGTACGCGTCTTTTTAGTAGATGATGCACATACTTTCCCATCTTTGGAGACAGCAGATCAAGCACTTTTGGAGCGTTTTAAATCTCAAAAGGAAGACTTCGCACGTGTGACTGATTTGAATACGGTAAACTTTTTTGTGAAGGTAAATTCCGATCCCGAAAAAATGCGTGTACTCGGAGCAAAAGTACGCAGTGAAATGCACCGAGAAGTGGCGGAAGTGGCTATTTCAGGGGCGGAAGACAGTACGTTTTATTTTGCTGAAGGATTGCTACTCGGAAATTATCAATTTCTGAAGTATCTTAAAGACAAGGATGAGCGAACGAATTTGTTGCATACGGTGCATGTTTCCTCAGCGGTAAGCGATGCGCGATGCAAAGAATTGGAAAACATCAATACTGCTGTTTCATGGGCAAGAACGATGGTTAACGAGCCTGTTTCGTTTTTGAATGCGGAGCAGCTGGCACAAGAAATCGCTAACCTTTCTGAAACAGCGCCGCTAAACGTCAATATTCTTGAAGAAACGCAAATTGAATCGCTCAAAATGGGTGGCTTACTTGCCGTAAATCAAGGTTCAATCGACCCGCCGACATTTACCATTGTTGAGTACAAGCCTGAGAACGCAAAGAATGACAAACCGATTGTTTTGGTCGGGAAAGGAGTTGTCTACGATACTGGAGGTTTGAGTTTGAAGCCAACACCGAATTCCATGGACTTAATGAAAAGTGATATGGGAGGGGCGGCATGTATGGCAGGAGCGATTTATCTGGCTGCTTTGCAAAACCTTCCTGTTCATATTATCGCTTTGATCCCGGCGACTGATAACCGTCCAGGATTGAATGCCTATGCACCTGGAGACATTGTAACCATGTTTGATGGAACGACTGTTGAGGTGTTGAATACGGATGCCGAAGGACGAATGATTTTGGCCGATGCCCTGGCGTATTCAAATAAGTTTGATCCCGAATTGGTGATTGATTCAGCAACTTTAACCGGTGCTGCAGTTCGCGCCGTGGGCGATTTTGGTTCTGTGGTGATGGGGAATGCAGATCAAAAGTATTTTGAGCAATTAGAGAAAGCAGGATTTGACAGCTTCGAAAGAGTCGTACGGTTCCCGTTTTGGGACGATTATGCCGAAGAAATGAAGTCGTCAATTGCGGATCTCAATAATTTGGGCGGTCCGAATGCAGGAATGATTACAGCAGGTAAATTCTTGGAGCACTTCGTGAAAGCACCGTTTATTCATATCGATTTGGCAGGCCCTGCATGGGTAAGTAAAGCCAATGGGTATAGAACGAAAGGAGGGTCAGGCGTCGGAGTACGTCTGTTGTACCATTTCCTCAAAAATTACAAGTAATGGAGAAAACAAAAGATAGTTTGAAAAATGATCCCGTTCGAATCGGAATTTCAATAGGTGACATCAATGGTATTGGGCCTGAGGTTGTAATCAAGGCACTAAGTGATTCAATGTTGCTAAATGACTGCACCCCGGTGATTTATGGTTCAACAAAAGTGTTGAATTACTATCGAAAATTGGTCACGGCAGGCGACTTTAACTACTTGCCAATTGCCAATGTAGAGGACATGAAACACAAGAAAATCAACGTGATTAATGTGTGGAATGAAGAGGTAGCAATTGAATTGGGTAAAATCACTGAAAACGGTGGTAAATACGCTTTGATGTCCTTGGATCATGCGACAAAAGACTTGGCTGCAGGGAAAATTGACGTGTTAGTGACCGCGCCGATTTCGAAAGAAGCCATGGCGAAAGCAGGGTTTAAATTTCCTGGACATACCGAGTATCTTGCCGATATGGCCGGGCAGGAAGAGGCGCTCATGTTGATGGTCGCAGGGAACCTTCGTGTGGCATTGGTTTCGAGTCACGTCGCGTTAAAAGATGTGCCAGCATCAATTACAATTGACAAGGTGTTGAACAAAATTCGAGCGTTTAATCAGAGCTTGCGGAAAGACTTTGGAATTCGCCGACCGAAAATTGCTGTTTTTGGACTCAATCCTCATGCGGGGGAGAATGGAAAAATGGGAAGTGAAGAGAGCGAAGTAATCAACCCTGCTATCAATAAAGCGAAAAACGAAGGTATCATGGCTTTCGGTCCGTATCCTGCAGATGGTTTCTTTGGATCGCGAAATAAGGAAAATTTTGACGGTGTTTTAGCAATGTTCCACGATCAAGGGTTGACAGCTTTCAAAGCATTGGCGTTTGACGAGGGGGTAAATTATACCGCGGGCTTACCGATTGTACGTACCTCTCCAGATCACGGTACAGCGTTCGATATCGCAGGTAAAGATTTGGCTTCTGGAGGTTCCATGCGTCAAGCGATTTATTTGGCGATGGATGTATTCCGAAATCAGGAATTTGAAAAGGAAATCAACGCCAATCCATTAGAAGAACAGCCGCGTGAAAGAGAAAGAAGTGGACGCGATGGTCGCGACGGTGGCCGTGAGAACCGATCGAGAGGAG
The DNA here is from genome assembly GCA_050289845.1 of Crocinitomicaceae bacterium. GTDB lineage: Bacteria > Bacteroidota > Bacteroidia > Flavobacteriales_D > Crocinitomicaceae > UBA4466. The sequence goes on from JBNKGN010000176.1 coordinate 5,613, forward strand.
GGAAACCAAGACAAGAATCAGGACAAGCAACATCTCCGAAGCCGTCGAAAAAACAGGAGGTAGACAGCCCGAAAGAAACGAAAGAGGAAGATGCGAATTAAATCACGGAACGAAAGAAAATCCGAGATACGCAGAAAATAACGGCGAATTGAAAAGAAATCAACAGAAGATATTTGATTTCAATTAAAATATGTAACTTTGCCCTCCAATTTTTACGCAGTGGCGAAGATAAATAGAGAGTTTGTGATCCCGTTTGTAGGTCTTAAGATCGGGAAACATTCCTTCGATTTTGACATCACTGATGCGTTCTTTGAAAATGTTGAGTACTCTTTAATCCACAAAGGAAATGTCCATGTGACCTTTACTTTGGAGAAAAAAGAAACGATGATGATCGGTGTTTTTGAAATCGATGGTCGTGTTGAAACTAGTTGCGATCGCTGCAACGATGATGTGAGCATTCCAGTAAATGGAACGTATCAACTGATTTTTAAGTTTGACACTGAGCCTTCAGATGATGAAACATTGATAATCGTATACCCCGAAGAATTCGAATTGGATTTAAGGGAGCACATCTTGGAGCTGATCACCGTATCTCTCCCTTCAAGAGCACTTCATCCGCAAGGAGAATGCAACGAGGAAATGATGGAAGTACTCAATCAATACCGTATCAATTCGGATGACGACGACGACGATGATTTTGACTTCGATGACGACGACGATACGTACGGTGAATATGATGACGACGAAATTGATGACGATGAGGATTCAATGGAGGAGGAAGAAGACGAGAAAGACAGTTCGGGTCCCATTGATCCACGCTGGAACGCCTTGAAAAATTTGAACAAATAGAAATTTAAGAACTGATATAAACAAAGTAAAATGGCACATCCTAAACGAAAAATATCCAGAACGAGACGTGATAAGAGAAGAACTCACGTTAAGGGTGAAGCGAAGAACATCGCGACATGTCCAACAACAGGACAACCACACCTTTTCCACCATGCACACTGGCATGAAGGGAAACTTTACTACAAGGGAAAAGTTGTAGCTGAGAAGGAAGTTGCGATATAATTCTGTACTTTAGTTCTTCTTTATGAAGATTGGTATAGATGTACTTGGTGGTGATTTTGCACCTGATGCGAATATTCAGGGTGCCGTTCTAGCCAACAACGAACTCCCAACAAATACTCGAATCGTATTGATAGGCGACCGGGAACAAATCCTGAGTGGCCTTTCTTCGTTAAATGAGGACCCTGATTCTTTTGATATTGTGCATGCCCCAGATGTGATTACTATGCATGATCATCCAACAAGAGCGATACCTCAAAAGCC
>JBNKGN010000177.1:0-6927 GCA_050289845.1 Crocinitomicaceae bacterium
CGATAATGACAAATTTATTTCTTAGAATGATGTTCGCAATGGACTGCCACATGAATCCTGTCCTGTTTTAATAATAAGGAAACAAAAGTAGTGTTTAAAAATTAGCACTCAAAGCAATTTGATAGGCAATAAAGGCGCTATTGCGGGCAAAAACGTTTAGTAACAGTTAATTTATCGTTAAAATAGAAATGCTAAGTGCACATTCTTCGAACATCCGTCATGATGCGATAAGATTAAAGCACCTTTTGAGTCATCCCTGGTTAGAAGTTTTTGTGATCCAGAATTGCTGCCATTTGTACTTGTAACATTTTCGCTGCTTCTCCGGCCTGAGCTGCAAAATCGGTTCCTTCAGAGGCATAAATTATACCGCGCGATGAGTTCACGAGTAAGCCACAATCCGAATTCCAACCGTAATTTGCTACGTCTTCGAGCGAACCACCTTGTGCACCAACACCTGGAACCAAAAAGAAGTGCTCTGGGGCTAATTTTCGTACCTCTCCAATGCCTTCTGCGCGTGTTGCTCCTACAACATACATCAGGTTCTCTGGAGTTCCCCAGGCTTGAGATTTTCGCAATACTTTTTTGTACAATTCGTTGTTCTCGCGATCTACCGTGAATTGAAAATCGAGCGCTCCCTTGTTGGAGGTAAGTGCTAGTAAGATCACCCAACGATTTGGATGTTCGAAGAAAGGAGTAACGCTGTCTTCACCCATATACGGAGCAACGGTCACTGAATCCGCATTCAAATAATCGAAAAATGTATTCGCGTAATATTTTGAGGTATTCCCGATATCTCCGCGCTTGGCATCTGCAATTGTGAAGATGTTTGAAGGGATGTAATCGAGGGTTTTTTTCAACGATTCCCAGCCTTTCGGACCGTGACACTCGTAAAAAGCAAGATTGGGTTTGTAGGCAACGCAATATTCTTTTGTGGCATCGATGATCGCTTTGTTAAACTCAAAAATAGGATCTTCCAATTCCAACAAGTGTTTTGGGATTTTATCAAGGTCGGTGTCCAATCCAACACATAAAAACGATCGTTTTTCTCGAATTTGTGCTATCAGTTCTTGTCGTGTCATTTTTCGTAAACTTCGGTTCGATTTATGCTTCTTCGCTACCCAATTTTTCGGCATTTTCTGCCATTTTTAATGCGTCAATCATATCTTGGATGTCACCATTCATAAATGCGGTGAGATTGTACATTGTTTTATTGATACGGTGGTCAGTGATGCGTCCTTGTGGATAATTGTACGTGCGAATTTTGGCAGAACGGTCTCCCGTTGAAACCAGTGATTTACGGTGTTCTGCACGCTCTGCTTGCAATTTTTCCAGTTCAATTTGATACAAACGCGAACGCAGCATTGAAATGGCTTTCTCCAGGTTTTTATGCTGGGAACGACCGTCCTGACACTCGGCAACCACACCCGTTGGGATGTGTGTCAAACGAATGGCCGATTCGGTTTTGTTGACGTGCTGTCCTCCAGCTCCCGATGCACGGTAGGTATCGCGGCGAACGTCAGCCATGTTCAATTCAAAATCAACTTCTTCTGCTTCTGGAAGTACTGCTACGGTAATGGCAGAAGTATGTACACGTCCTTGGGACTCTGTCTCAGGAACACGTTGAACACGATGCACACCAGATTCAAATTTCAATACACCATAAGCTGCAGGCGCATCGATATTCATGCTGATTTCCTTATATCCTTTGGTGCCACCTTCATTCGAGTTGATAACTTCGTAGCTCCAACCGCGTTCTTTGAAAAACATGGTGTACATGCGAAAACAATCTTCCACAAAAATACAGGCTTCGTCACCTCCAGTACCAGCGCGCAATTCCATGATTGCACTTTTTTCATCCTCAGGATCTTTCGGGATTAACAAATACTTGGCGCGTTCTTCAATTTCTGGACGCAAATGCTCCAATTCGTCAATTTCTGCTTTCGCCATTTCACGCATATCGGGATCTTCCTCTGTTTTGAGAAGTTCCCGCGAGCTTTCAAGGTTGTCAATAACGCTTTTATATTCTTTATAGACTGCGACAATTTCTTCAAGGTCTTTGTATTCCTTGTTCAATTTGACGTAGCGCTTCATGTCTGCGATAATGTCTGGATCGACAATCAACGTTCCAACTTCGATAAAACGAAGGTGAATCGTTTCTAATTTTTGCAATAACTCGTTCATAAATTAGTACGTAAATTCTCCGTAAGGCGAAGTAATCGTTAATTTTTTACCGCTGTGATCTTCGACGCGTCCTACGACTTGCGCATCAACACCAAATGATTTTGAAATGGCGATAATGGAAGCGGCGTGTTCGGGAGCAACATACAGTTCCATGCGATGTCCCATATTGAAGACTTTGTACATTTCCTTCCAATCGGTATTGGATTCTTTTTGAATCATTTCGAACAATGGAGGGACCGGGAATAGGTTGTCCTTGATCACGTGAACATTTTCTACGAAGTGTAAGACTTTCGTCTGTGCACCTCCAGAACAATGAACCATCCCATGGATGTCAGCACGGTGATCGTCCAATATTTTTTTGATGATTGGAGCATAAGTTCGCGTTGGTGAAAGCACCATTTTTCCAGCGTCCAATCCCGTTTCTGTCATTTCTGTGAGCGATTTTGTTCCTGAGTACACCAAATCTTCTGGTACAGAGGGGTCAAAACTTTCGGGGTATTTTTCTGCGAGTGTTTTATTGAAGACGTCGTGACGTGCAGAAGTCAGACCGTTGCTTCCCATTCCACCGTTGTATTCCGTCTCATAATTCGCTTGTCCAAAAGAGGCCAGTCCAACAATCACATCGCCTGGTTGAATGGTATGATTGGAAATCACTTCAGAGCGTTTCATGCGGCACACCACTGTAGAATCTACGATTATTGTACGTACTAAATCTCCGACGTCAGCTGTTTCACCTCCAGTAGAATGGATGCCAATCCCTTGTGATCTTAAATCGTTCAGTAGTTCTTCGGTTCCATTGATTATCGCTGAAATTACCTCGCCAGGCACCAGGTTTTTGTTGCGCCCGATCGTCGATGAAAGAAGAATGTTATCCGTTGCACCTACACAAAGGAGGTCGTCAATATTCATTATCAGCGCGTCTTGAGCAATGCCTTTCCAAACAGCGAGATCATTGGTCTCTTTCCAGTACATGTAAGCCAACGAGGATTTTGTACCCGCACCATCAGCGTGCATCACGATGCAATAATCTTCGTCCCCACTCAAATGATCAGGAACAATTTTACAAAAAGCTTGAGGAAAGAGTCCTTTGTCCACATTTTTAATAGCGTTGTGAACGTCTTCTTTTCCTGCGGAAACCCCGCGAAGGTTGTATCGAGTATCTGCCATATACGAATTCTGAGCGGCAAAGATAAGAAAAAGCGTAGCTTTTGATGGCAGGGAACGGGAAGTGACCGTTAGAAAAATAGAATTATGTCCTTTTCAGAAGATTGTAGCTTTTGGCTTCGCTACTACGTTGTAGTGATGGTAGGGAACGGGAAGTGACCGTTAGAAAAACAAAATTATGTTCTTTTCGGAAGATTGTAGCTTTTGGCATCGCTACTACGTTGTAGTGATGGCAGGGAACGGGAAGTGACCGTTAGAAAAACAAAATTATGTTCTTTCAGAAGATTGTAGCTTTTAGCATCGCTACTACGTTGTAGTGATGGCAGGGGACGGGAAGTGACCGTTAGAAAAACAAAATTATGTCCTTTTCGGAAGATTGTAGCTTTTGGCATCGCTGCTACGTTGTAGTGACCGTTAGAAAGATGAAATCTGGTCCTGATTTGATGCATATCACCCTTCCGCCTTCACCCTTGACAGGCTCATGGCTCCGTTCAGGGTTCGGGGTTGTGTTGAAAATGCGTTGCGAATAAGTCGTAACAAAATGGACCATATCGCGCAGTACTGGTCAACGATCCTCGCTGGACAATGTCGTTCAAATTGTGTAATATTGTCGAAAAATAGCCCTATGAAAGACGTTTTAGCCAAAAGAAGCGGAAATCAATGTGAAATTTGTACCAGTACGGAAGATCTTTCTGTATATGTAGTTCCACCTAAAAGTGGAGACAATCCCGAAGAGGCGGTGTTCGCATGTTCCAAATGTATCAGTGAAATAAATGGTGATTCGGAAGTTGACTCAAATCATTGGCGTTGTTTGAACGATGCTATGTGGAGCGAGGTCGATGCGGTGAAAGTAATCGCATATCGCATGCTTAACCGATTGAAAGGAGAAGGCTGGCCTGTAGATTTGCTTGATATGATGTATTTGGACGATGAAACACTTGCTTGGGCAAATGAGGGCGTAGAGGATGAATCGGAAGAGAAAGTTGTACATCGCGATAGCAATGGTGTTGTGCTAAATACCGGCGATTCCGTGGTAATTATCAAAGATTTGAACGTAAAAGGGTCGAGTTTGGTAGCCAAGCGCGGTACTGCTGTACGTAATATTCGTTTGGTTCACGACAATGCCGAACAGATTGAAGGAAAAGTGGAAGGGCAAAACATTGTGATTTTGACACAATACGTGAAGAAATAATTTAAGCCTCCGTAGGTAATTTCTGAAGTAATTCTTGAAATTCGATGCGATAATGCGTGCCTGCGGTATGGAAAACACGTTCTATTGTTCCTAGTAATTGCTCCGAAAGACTACTAATTAGTTGCAGTCCGAGCGTTTCGGCGTCTTCAATTTCTTGGTTTTGAGAAAACCCTTTTCCGTTATCGCCAATTTCGAGAACAAAATTTGGAGATTCTTTGGCTATGATACGCACGTAAATTTCACCATGTGTGTGTTCTGGAAATCCGTGTTTCAATGAGTTGGTGATTATTTCGTTAATTAGAAGTCCCAACGGAATCGAGGTATTAATGTTCAAAAAGATATTTTTCGATTCAATTTTCAGTGTGATTTCACTGTCGGGATGCTTCATGGAATCAACCAAAGGTGTTGCGAGTGTTTTAAGGTATTCCCCATAGTTGATTTTTGAGAAATCTTCAGAACGGTAGAGCAGATCGTGTACCAAAGCCATCGAATTGATACGGTGTAAACTCAAGTCGAATAGTTCGCCGATGCGTGCGTCATCAATAGAGTTTGCTTGCAATTTTAAGAGACTCGTGATGATTTGAAGGTTGTTTTTTACACGATGGTGAATTTCTTTTAGAAGAAGTTCTTTTTGATTGTTTGATTGTCGCAACGTGGCATTTTCAGCAAGAATCCGATCGGTGAGATCTGTGGTGCTCAGATATACTTTTTCGTAGGTGTCTTCGTATCCCTTAACAACGGTCCATTTGAGGTGAACGTGAACGATGTTATTGCCAAAGGTGCGTAACTCAGCGTCAAATTCACAACTTTTTTTCCCTTCGGCAATTGCCATAAATTGATTGATAGCGTAGCCTGCCGATTTGGAGTCGATTAACAAAGCATAATTTTCCAACATATATTCTTTGGAAGGCGCTTCATTTAATTCAACAACTGCAGCATTGATGTCGTTCACGATGAGTTTTGAGGAACATTCTGTGACCACATCGGGATTTGCCTCAAAATAGGCACGCAAATCGGTGATTCCCTGGGCTATTAACTGATCGATATATTTTTTAACCTCTGAGAAATCCTCATCCCACGTTGGAACAGGAGAATCCTCAAATAGCGATTTGTATCGACGCTCCTGCTCGATGCGCTTGTGTTCTTTCCACTTGAACTCGCTGATATCACTGACCATACCGAGCGATCCGATAAATTTTTCTTTGTCGTAAAGCGGACTACCGTTAATATGTGTCCAAACTTCTTTGCCGCTTTTGGATTTGAATCGAAGTTCATAACCACTGGAAATTCCCTGTTTTCGCAATTCGTGTTTTTCTTGAATTTTAGGAATGTCCTCGTCAAACATGAAATCGAAAATAGGCAGACCAATAATTTCATCAACAGCATATTCCAGCATGTCCGCCATTTTAGTGTTAACAAAAGTCGTGATGTGTTCCTCGTCTTTTATCCACACGCCTTCATTCGCTGTTTCAATTATCAGCTGGTACAGATCTTTTTTATCTGCAGAATTGAAGATATGCGTATTTGTAGTACTGATAAGTGTTATTGTTTGGTTGAATTTACGCATATTCCATCGAATAGAATAGGCAATTTCAAGGAATTCAATACTATAACTGTGCCAATCCTATGACTCCTATGTGACCGCGTAATTTTTTTTAAATCGATAGGATGGACTGGGAGGAAATTTTTTAAGAAGTTGTTGAAGTCTTCTTTGCGAGGTTTCTCACGAGGTGATCGGCAACCCTGAAAGCGTTTGCGTATATGGTAAAAGTATACGTGATACTTCCTCCTGTTGGCATGAAACTTCCATCGGTAACATACAAATTCGTGACTTCGTGGGCCTTGCAATTTTTATCCAATACCGATGTTTTCGGGTCATCTCCGAAGCGACAGCCACCCGCCTGAAGGTTCGGGGAAACACCACCGCTGATACTCGATTTAACATGCTTCATGCCAATTTCACGAAAAATAGTTTCAGCTTTTTCGGCCAAATAGTTGCCTACTTTTAAGTCGTGTTCGTGGTATCCCAACCATACTTTCGCAACGGGATCGCCCCACTTGTCCGTTACTTCATCATCCAATTCGACACGACAATCATCCGTGGGAAGCCAATCGACGAAAATTTCAAATTTCAACTTACGTTGTTCGGTGAAATACGCCTTCATTTTTGATTTAAGGGCAGTGCCAAATACGAGCTTTCCATCGTCATCTGTTTTTAATGAAATGGACTTACTGACCGCGTTGGCATGTTCTGTTACAAAATCGATAGTTCCTCCTTTTGCAGGGTTTGAAGCAAACTTAGCGTCATCAATCACGTACCACTGTTGAGATGCACGATTCATAAAAACGCCTGGAGCATTGAGTGCTTTGGCATCTTCCTCTAATAAATC
>JBNKGN010000178.1:0-6915 GCA_050289845.1 Crocinitomicaceae bacterium
GTTTGACCAAAACTTGTCGTTCCCAACAAAAATAACCCTGCACAAAGTAAAAATAATTTCATCTCAATAAATTCAAATAATACCATTACCATGTTTTCACACAGCGTGGCATTCAATCACAAAAATAAATGTAGTAGCAGAACTCAACTTCCTAACGCGAAAATGACGTCAATGGTTGTCTTTCGTTGGAATTTTGTTTGTTGTTGGCATATCGATCGCCTTCGAATTTCCCGCCTCTTTCTCCAAATCTGCCATTTCTTTGTTCAATCGTTCTAGCACTTCCACATAGATATCGCGGAGATCTGTTTGCTGAAAAGCGTAATAATCCATGGATCTTTCGAACTGGCTTTGATTGTACCCTTTTGATTTCAAGAGTGAATCTCCCGAATTAGAGATCACCTTGTAATAGCGCGTTAATTGCACGTGTTTGGAAACAACATGTCCTTCCAATTTCATGAGTTCGGTCATCAGATCGACCATTTTCTCTTTTTGAATGAGATCTTTCGGAGGGTCCATGCGCTTCACTCCAGGGGAGCAGCTCACAATCAAAATGCCAATCGCTATGAAATAGAAAAACTTCATCGATTGAATAAAAGACGGCTTCCGATGACATCGCTCACAATCTTGCCGTTGTCGTAAACGCAATTTCCATTCACAAATGTCTTTTCAATACTATTCGAGAAGGTTGTTCCTTCAAAAGGCGACCATCCGCATTTGTAGAGGAGTGATTCCTTCGTCACTTCCACTTTTTTGTTTGGATCCACGATCACTAAATCGGCAAAATAACCTTCACGAATGAAACCGCGTTCAATAATATCAAACATGATAGCTGGTGCATGTGCCATTTTTTCCACCACGCGTTCGATCGTAATTTTTCCTTCCTGTGCTTTCTCCAACATGGCGAGGAGTGCGTGTTGTACCAATGGTCCTCCAGAAGGTGCCTTGAAATACGATTGCTGTTTTTCCTCGATGGTGTGAGGTGCGTGATCCGTTGCAATCACGTCAATTTTATTGTCGAGAACGGCTTGAAAAATGGCATCGCGATCACTGGCCAATTTCACTGCTGGATTCCATTTGATAAAGCTCCCTTTCTCTGCGTATTGTTCTTGAGAGAACCACAAATGATGAATGCACGCCTCCGCAGTAATCTTCTTTTGCTCTAATGGAATAGTGTTGTCAAACAACTCCAGTTCTTTTGCCGTAGAGATATGCAAAATATGCAAACGCGTTCCGAATTTTTTAGCGAGACGTACGGCCATGGAAGACGACAAATAACACGCTTCTTCACTTCGGATGATTGGGTGCATTTCAATTGGAACGTCCTCACCGTACTGTGCTCGTGCCGCCGCGATATTTGCTCGAATCGTCGCTTCGTCCTCACAATGGGTAGCAATCAACATCGGTACTTTCGAAAACAAGTTCGTTAAAGTCACCTCGTTATCTACGAGCATATTCCCTGTAGAAGATCCCATGAAAATTTTGACTCCACAAACGTTCTTTGGATTTGTCTTCAGAACTTCTTCCACATTGTCGTTGGAAGCTCCCATGAAAAACGAATAATTTGCGGGCGACACCTTTGCGGCGATATCGTATTTGTCTTGCAACAATTCTTGTGTTAGCGCATTGGGAACTGTGTTCGGCATTTCCATGAAAGAGGTGATTCCTCCCGCTACTGCAGCGCGCGATTCAGTTCCGATTGTCCCTTTATGCGTCAATCCTGGTTCTCTAAAATGTACTTGATCGTCAATGCACCCAGGAAGAATGTACTTTCCTTCTACTGAAATAATTTCGGTGGCTTCATTCGCATTGATATCACCGCCAATTTTCTCAATTCTACCGTTTTTTATAAGAAGGTCCCCCTCGATTTTCTGTCCTTCATTAACGATGATTCCTCCTTTCAATAAAACTGTACTCATAATTTCATTTTGCGCATTTTCCAAACACCAAAAAATGCTTCCTTAAATATTCCTGTTGACATTTTTGACTCGCCATATTCTCGATCAACAAAGGTAATCGGGACCTCTTGAATTTTAAATCCATGACGTTTGGCGGCGTATTTCATACATATTTGGAAGGCGTATCCCTTAAATGTAACACCATCTAAATGAATCGTTTCTAAAACTTTTCTTCGGTAACATTTGAACCCTGCGGTTGTGTCTCGAATGGAAATCCAAAGAATCATTCGCACGTACACACTTGCGAAATAAGACATTAGAATTCGCTTCATGGGCCAATTGCTGACTTTTCCTCCTTTACAATAACGGGATCCAATACTTAAGTCGGCACCATCAATCGCGCATGCGTCATACAATCGAATCAAATCCTTCGGGTTGTGCGAGAAATCACAATCCATTTCGAAGACATAATCGTATTTGTGTTCAATAGACCACTTAAATCCGTGAATATAGGCCGTTCCAAGCCCCAATTTACCAGTACGTTCCTCAAGGTGTACGCGACCAGCAAACTCGGATTGAAGTCCGCGAATAATGTCTGCGGTGCCATCTGGAGATGCGTCATCGATAAACAAAATATCAAAATCTTTTTCCAACGACATAATCGCACGAATCATGCGCTCGACATTGTCTTTTTCGTTGTACGTCGGAATAATGATAATTGTATCTGACACTTTACTCGCTTAAGTGGACGCTAAAATAACTAATTCTACCTTATCAGAGATGGCTTCACGTCGGATCGCTGCTTTGTTTTATCTTTACATTAACAAAAATTATTAACTCCATGTGGCGACTTCTCGTGTTTCTTCTTCCCTTCACCAGTTGGTCGCAACAATCGCTCAATGTCCAATTTCTCGATTCCTGGCAGGATGACAACCTTGTGGGACTATCTAGCGGCTTAAAGTACAGCGATTGCTGGGGCTACGTTCAAAATGGACGCGAATACGCGATGCTTGGTTCCACAGAAGGCGTTCACTTTTTTGAAATCACTGCAAGCAATCAACTCCGACTCATCGATTCCATACAGGGAAAATTTGCGTATCCAAGTGTCATACATCGGGACATCAAGATTTTCCGAAATTATGCTTTTTTAGTGTGTGACGAGGGCTTTAGCAGTTTGCAAATTGTCGATTTGAGTACCTTGCCGGATTCGGTAAATGTCGTGTATGAAAACGATTCCACTTTCACGCGTGTCCACAACCTCTTTATCGATGAACCCAACGAATTATTGTATGCTTGTTCTGTTCAACCTTCTCAAAACGGAATGCTTCAATCGTTGATTTCCATGCAAGTATATTCAATTGCGGATGTGCTCAATCCTGCACTCGTTTACGAAGGTCCGAATGATATTCCAGAAGTCCACGATGCGTATGTAAGAGATAATATTGCTTATTTGAATTGTGGGTTTGACGGTATTCGTGTGTACGATTTCAGCAATCCATCAGCACCTGTATTCAAACAAAACCTCAGTTTCTATTTGGATCAAGGTTACAATCATCAGGGGTGGTTGAGTCCTGACGGCACCAAATATGTTTTCGGAGACGAAACAAACGGAATAAAATTGAAATGGTGTAGTGTTGTAGATCACGAATTGGATATCGAAGGGCAATTCGGGACCAATTTTATGGACGGAAGCGTTCCACACAATGTAATGATCACGAATGATTTTGCCTTTGTCGCTTATTACAATGAAGGATTGCGGATTTACGATTTGCGCCACAAACTCCCAAAAGAAATTGCGCATTTCGATACGTATCCAGAGGAAGAAGCACTTTTCAAAATGAATGGCGCCTGGGGAATGTACTCGGAACTTCCTTCAGAACGGCTGTTGGTTTCGGATCGAAAACACGGACTCTTCCTGTTGGATTTTAAACGATCTGTTTTTGAAACAATGATCCCCAACGATATTGCCATTTACCCCAACCCCGTTTACGAAAATACGTCCATCACCATCCGTATGGAGGATACAAAGCAAACAGGCTATACCGCTAAAATGTACGACATGTCGGGACGACTTGTACTGGAGCAAAGTACACAATTCAGTAATTACTTAATACTGCAAGCACCTGCAACATCCGGCGTGTATTCCCTCCGCATTACGATTCCTTCCGAAGATGCCGAAGAAATTGCCTTCGACAGTAAAATTGTTGTGCTTTAATTGGCAGACTTTCGACTTCCAACCACTTCAAACTTTACCGATCTTCTCGCACCGTCAGAATCGTATACAGTTAACACGTGGGTTCCCACATCGGGTTGCACGACCATTTGATGCATCTCTGAAGTTTGTCCAACAAACGTATCGTCAATATGCCAAAATAAAATCGCGCTGTTGTCGACATGAGAAGCTTCAAAAACCGCCGATTGTCTTTCCTGATCAAATCCGATCGGGAGGTAGATTTTCTGTTGGGTTTGCGGATAGAGAATAGCAATCGCGCCAGACTCGTTAAAGGCTTCGCAGTTGGGATCAAAAGGTGGCAACGATTTATACAAGGGATGAAAATCTTTGTAATATTCCTCCACATCCGGCGCGATCACAAACCAATTTTCCTGACGCATTTCCAAAGGTGAAGCACAGGTTGAATTGACCCTTTTCCCTTCGTCGTTGAGGTGAACCCTCTGATGGTAGGGACAAGTGGTTGTTTTCAAAGCCCCAGAAGGCACCCATTCCGTTCGTTTTTTTACGCAATACGTTGAAGGACGATGTCCACTCACCGCACACACGTCAATTTGATGCATTTGCTCTTTGGGACGTTCAAACCAATGATTCCCAGGAAGCATTTGAAAAATATCGAACAACAATGGTGCTGCCGCCTGAACACCTGTCAACCCTGGACGCCCTTCGCCATCCGCATTTCCTACCCAAACACTCACAACGTAATCAGGGGTAATTCCAACGGCCCAGGCATCGCGAAATCCGTAACTCGTTCCTGTTTTCCACGCAATTTTTTTCGAAGACGCGAACAGGTGCCAATTGTTGTCTTCATCAGGGCGACGCACTTCTAGCATGGCTTCAAAAGTGGCATAAATGGCTCCTCGATCCATGCGGAAATTTCCTTTTATTTTCTTTTGATCTTTGTACAAACGGATTGTCGTTGTTCCATCGAATTGAAGTTCCTGTGCCATCTGTGCATAACATCGATTCAGTTCAAACATGTTCACTTCTGCACCACCAAGAATCAAACTCAATCCATAATGTGACGCTCCCCGCTTGATCGAACTGAATCCAAAATCTTGCAGGTTTCGATAGAATTTAGACGCGCCATAATTTTGGAGTAAATGCACCATGGGCACGTTCAAACTTCTTGACAATGCTTCGTTGGCGGGAATCAAACCTTCAAAAGAACCGGCGAAATTTTTCGGTGAAAAGTTCCCAAATTGGGTCGGAACATCGCGCAAGAACATTTTGGGAGTGATCGTCCCCGACTCCATAGCCTTGCCGTACAATAGTGGTTTTAAAATACTCCCCGTACTACGATTCGCATCGATACAATTCACCTGATTTGCGTGTTCTCTCCCTGATTTAGAGACATTTCCTATATACACCAAAACCTCTCCTGTTTTCACATCCGTCACCATCACAGAACCATTGAAAATGCCGTTCTCACGAAGCAATTGCGCATGATTTTCCAACAAGAAGAGTGCTTGCCGTTGCCACTGTTCATCGACGGTCGTTTCCACCACCTTCCCTTTCTTTCCCTCCAGCATACATTTTTGAAGTAGGTGTGGCGCAATCGAAGGCAAAGGATGTGGCTTTTCGGGCAAACGTTCCAAAAGAGCCAGTTTGTATTCGGACGGCGTTATTTTTCCAATGTCTCGAAGACGTTTCAGTAATCGGTCTCGCTTTGCTTTCAGAACCTCGTGATTTTTCCCTGGGTAAATGAGTCCAGGTGCATTCGGAAGAACGGCCAAAGTTGCAGATTCTGCCCAACTCAACTTATTCGCTGGTCGACCAAAAAAGCGCCATGCCGCAGCGTCTATTCCCACAACATTGTTTCCAAAAGGTGCATGTGACGCGTACAATTTCAAGATTTCTTCTTTTGAGTAACGCATCTCAATTCTCGTAGCCAACGCCATCTCCAATACTTTTTCTGCGTAGGTTCGGGATGGATTTTTTCGCATCAACCGCACCAACTGCATCGTCAGTGTACTTCCTCCGCTCACTCTTCTTCCAGAAGACATATTTTGCCACAGCGCGCGACCTACTCCCGTTGGACTTACCCCAAAGTGGCTATAAAAATGACGGTCTTCAAATTGAACAATGCACAATTTAAATTTTCGAGGAACGTATTTGCATTCAGGAAAGCGCCACTGTTCGTCATCGGCAATATGCGCGCCCAACAAGTGACCGTTGCGATCTAAAATCACTATCGACGTACTGTCTTGAAACAATTGCTCTGGTAGACAATCGACATACCAAATAAAAAAAATAGACGTCAAAAAGAGGTACCATTTTCGGCGTAAAATCTTGCGTCTCTTCCGCACTTTGAAATAGCTGAGTAATGAGGTTCCAGACATTCGGGTGTTTTGATTAAAGATACTTGCACAAAATTGCTCGTCACTATCCTTCTGATTATTCGTCTCCATTGGTGTCATATCCGTTTTGTATCTTTGATTATCTAATCGTCGCCTGTGTTCAAAATTCTTTCCATCGTCTGCGCTTTTTTCGTTTTGACTGCCGTTTATGCACAGCAATTCAATTTTCGAAACTTTAATGTTGGTGACGGACTTGGGCAATCACAGGTATACGCCATGTGCCAGGATCGATCGGGAGCGCTTTGGCTTGGAACGCGAGGAGGTGGAATTACGATTTTTGATGGCATTGAATTTCGCACGTTCACCATTCAACAAGGACTTAGCAACAACTACATTAATGCGCTGACAGTTGACGCTGAAGGAACGGTTTGGATTGGAACGAACGACGGAATTTGCTATTCGGACGGAACGACTTTTCAAAAGGTTAGAG
>JBNKGN010000179.1:0-3074 GCA_050289845.1 Crocinitomicaceae bacterium
ATGAAATTGAGCATTCCTGGGCAGGAGTGATGGGCGTTGGCGCGACCAAAAAGCCCATTATTAAAGAAGTTAGTCCCGATGTATTTTGTGGCGTTCGTCTTGGAGGAATGGGGGTTGCCATCGGTACTTTGGTCGGAAAACAACTGGCGGAAAGCATGAAATAACAACATTTTTGATCGGGAAGCTTTAGTACAAGGTCAATAATTTTAAATTTGTCACAACTTTTAAGAAATCATAACAATGAGAAACACAGCTTTAACACATATCCATGAAGAATTGGGTGCCAAAATGGTTCCTTTCGCAGGCTTCAACATGCCTGTTCAATACGAAGGCGTGATTGTAGAACATGAAACTGTACGCGAAGGCGTGGGTGTTTTTGACGTATCTCACATGGGAGAATTTCTCCTAACAGGTCCCAAAGCTTTGGATTTGATCCAAAAAGTAACAACGAACGATGCTTCTGTAATGGAAATTGGTCGTGCCCAATATAGCTGTATGCCAAATGGGAAAGGAGGAATTGTTGACGATTTGATTATCTACCGGATCAAGGAAGAACAATATTTGTTGGTTGTAAATGCCTCAAACATTGAGAAAGATTGGAATTGGATTAGCTCTCACAATACTTTTGACGTGGAAATGCGCAATTTGTCTGACGACTATTCGCTTTTAGCAATTCAAGGACCCAAGGCAGTAGAAGCAATGCAATCTTTGACATCATGTGATTTATCTGCCATCAAATACTACCATTTCGAAGTGGCGGATTTTGCTGGGATTGAACACGTAATTATTTCTGCAACGGGTTATACAGGAAGTGGTGGATTTGAAATTTACTGCAAAAACGACCAGGTAGAACAAATCTGGAAGAAAGTATTTGAAGCAGGTGCAGCGTTCGACATCAAACCGATTGGACTTGCAGCGAGAGATACTTTGCGTTTGGAAATGGGATTCTGCTTGTACGGAAACGATATTGATGACACCACGTCTCCATTGGAAGCTGGATTGGGATGGATCACGAAACTAGGGAAAGACGCTGATTTTGTGGACAAAGGTTTCTTGACGGAACAAAAAGCCGCTGGCGTAACCCGTAAATTGATTGCTTTCGAAATGATTGATCGCGGAATCCCACGTCACGATTACAAAATTGTAGACGCAGCAGGTAATGAAATCGGTAAAGTAACTTCTGGAACCATGGCTCCATCTGTTAAAAAAGCGATTGGATTGGGGTATGTAACTTTGGATCACAGCGCGGTGGACAGTGCTATTTTCATTGAAGTGCGCAACAAATCTTTGAAAGCACAGGTAGTTAAATTGCCTTTCTACAAAAAATAAAACGAATTCCATAAAAAAGCACGCCGCACTTGTAACGTGCTTTTTTTTTGAAAGATCGCGCACATGAGCTGGTTCCGTAAATTATTTGGATATGACGATACTCCAGAATCTCCAGTTGTATTTGCACAGGAATGGCGCAACTTCCTGAAAGACAAAGTCCAATTCTATCGATCTTTATCTGCCAACGAATCGTTGCATTTTGAAACGCGCGTGCTTCATTTTCTCAATACCACAAGAATTACGGGCATTCAAACAACTGTGACGCAAGAAGACCGCTTGTTAATTGGAGCAAGTGCCATCATTCCTATTTTTTCCTTTCCCGAATGGGAATATTTCAATCTTCAGGAAGTACTCCTCTACCCTGCACATTTCGATTTCGAAAATAACATTGGTGGTCGCGTAGAGGATGCTGCGATTTTGGGCTTGGTTGGGTATGGCTATATGGAAGGTAAAATGATCCTCTCCCGAAAAGCATTGTATTTGGCCTACGAAAATGAAGAAGACAAACGAAATACCGCAATTCACGAGTTTG
The DNA here is from genome assembly GCA_050289845.1 of Crocinitomicaceae bacterium. Lineage (GTDB taxonomy): Bacteria > Bacteroidota > Bacteroidia > Flavobacteriales_D > Crocinitomicaceae > UBA4466. The sequence continues at coordinate 1,862 of JBNKGN010000179.1, forward strand.
TGCACCTGATCGATAAAGCAGACGGATCCATAGACGGAGTATTGAAACATCTAACCCGTCGCGAATATGTGATTCCCTGGATTCATTTGATCGACAAGAAAATCGAAGAAATCCTTGAAAACGAAAGTGACATCAACCGATACGGAGCGACCAATCGCGCTGAATTTACAGCTGTAATTTCCGAGTACTTCTTCGAACGCCCAGAATTACTTCAAAAAAAGCATCCTGAATTGTATGGTTTTTTGGAGCAGATATTTGCCCACAAAATGATCCAGCGAAATAGTGTTGAACGATCACGTCCTGTACGCCATTTCGATCCATGTCCATGTGGAAGCGGAAAGAAGTTTAAAGATTGTTGTGGCAAAAAGAAATAGAAAAAATACGAAATCTCCCCGCCCCGTTAAAGACAACTCAAAACTAGGGGCTGCGGACTTATGGCGTGCAAAAGTCGATCTCCTTTTCAAACCTTTTCTGATTACATTTTTTGCGTTGCTCCTGGGCTACACTTTTCTTCATTGGTTGTTGCTTATTGAACTGGAACTATTTCAATTAAAAGAAAATGTCGTTACGTTTGGGATCCCATTCGTATTGGCAGGGATAATTGTCTGGTTTGTACTTCGCCCCAAGCTGAAAATGCTTCGATTAGTACGAAAACGTCATGATTATACCGATTTCTATACGTTTGTCCTATTCATAAGTTTGGTCGTTCCCTTAATTCTCGCTCAATCCTACTTAGTTCCTGCAACGGGAAAACTGACTTCTTTGGAGTCTATTCAAGAAATTGCGTTCAAGAAAAAAACCAAGTACTACGTTGTTAAAAATTATTACATCGATAAAAGCAGGCTTAGCACGCATTTAACGACTCGGGTTAGTGGCAAACACAATCACAATTTCAATATTGACTTTTACGTTGCACTTCCGATATTCGAAAAGGCCTCCGACACCCTCAACAACGATGTAGCACCATACGCCTGGCTGGGATTAGCTTATAGTAAAACAATTAGTAATCGTTTGGGGCCTAACCAAAAAGACCAGCACATCCAGACATTTTCGAGATCGCGGCTTCTTGGACTCAAACACATAGACCTCAATCATTTCAGCTATCTGGATCGATTGAATCATTCGGACAAAAGGGTTGGAATTCAGAAAGCGATCGCAGCCAATTCTATCTACGGTGAAAACCCGCATATTCTCGAAGCCAAGCATGGATCCT
>JBNKGN010000179.1:3084-6885 GCA_050289845.1 Crocinitomicaceae bacterium
GAAGCAAGAAATGGTACACAGTTCGCCTGGCTAATCGTTTCCATCCTATTTTTCTGTCTTCTCTGGTATATTATGATCAATTCCGTCGCAATCAATACAAAGGAACTGCCCGGAATTCGCCAAGGAAGCCCTGAGAAAAGAGTGCTAGAAGATTTACGTGAAATAAAAAAAATACTCACACCACGCGAAGGTTTTTGGGTAACACCTATTCTCCTCTCCTTTAACACTATTATCTACGTTTTGATGGTGCTTGCTGGATTTGGTTTCTTGCATTTCGAAGGACTAGATGTTCTTAAAGTTGGTGCCAACTTTGGTCCGCTAGTGAAACAAGGAGAATGGTGGCGACTTTTTACCAGTATTTTTCTTCATGGCGGCCTCCTTCATCTTCTGAACAATCTTTTCAGTTTGTGGCTAATAGGTACTCTCCTGGAACCATTACTAGGTCGTATAAAATTCGCTACACTCTATTTTGTTACAGGAATTATCGCCAGTTATACCAGCGTATGTTGGCACGAAGCAACCATAAGTGTAGGTGCTTCAGGAGCGATATTTGGTTTGTACGGCGTACTTCTTGCGCTGCTACTTTTAAAAGTCTTTCCTGGCGAGATGCGCAAATCATTTCTTACTCTGATCTCTGTAATGATTGTCTCGAATCTTTTGATTGGCTTGACAGGAGGTATTGACAATGCGGCACATATCGGAGGACTTTTAAGCGGCTTCGTTATTGGACTTTTCATGTATCCTTTAAAAAAAAATGCTTACTAATTAAACCAAATACTCACACGGTTGTACATAACCACAACAAACAATCACGCCCATGAAATCATTGATTCTTTCTCTTTACGTTTTAATCGCAATTCAAGCAGTTGGTCAAACAACGAAATCAAAAACGATTACTATTGAACCGCACCTCTCGTTCCAGAACTATGAGCATTTCAAACGATTGACATTGGATTCTCCCGATTCGCCCATCGACTATTTGTCAGGATTTGATTATGCCTGGGGGTATACCTACGTGGTAAAAGTAAAAGAGACGAAATTACGCGAACCTCTTTCGGACGGAACGCAATACACATACGTATTTGACAAAATCATCTCGAAGACAAAAGTTCCAGAAGGAGCGCAATTCAAACTTACGATTGATCCCAACAGATATTATTACGAATTGGACTCCAGTGAACAAGAAATGAATGCAACCTTGAAACCATTAAACGACAGCACCTACCTGTACATGGAAAAAGTTGAAATCGAAGTACCCGAAGCTTTGAGATCACAATTCGCAACGCTTATTCAAACGAGTACAGCAAAACGCGGCACATTTGTTTATATCGATGACAAACGCATTCGATTGATTGCTTTCGAGTAATTACGAATCAGCGCTTACGTAAAACTAAGCGTCCAATAATGATTCTACGTCTTCTGATTTCGATTTTACATTCGGCATTTTTGGGATGAAGAACAACAGCACGAATCCAATAATGAAGAAAATCGCTACGGAAATTACAGAAGATCGAATGGATCCTGTCAACATTTCAAACAATCCGAAAGCGAAGGTTCCGAGTACAATTCCTATTTTTTCCGTCACGTCGTAGAACGAAAAGTAGCTTGCGTGGTCTTCTGTCTCTGGAAGCAACTTCGAATACGTTGAACGTGAAAGTGCTTGCACTCCTCCCATTACCAAACCTACTGTAGATGCTAAGAAATAGAATTGAAACGGTGTCGTTACCAAATAAGCAGCGATACAAACCCCAATCCAGATAGCAACGGAGATTCCGAGCGTTTTCACATTCCCAAGAACGCCTGACAAACGCGACATGATAAAAGCGCCGACCGCACCAAGAATTTGGATCAACAAAATGGCAATAATGAGTCCCGAATCACCTCCTGCATCTCCCCAATCGACTTCTTTCTTCGCGAAAATCACGGCCATCAACATAACCGTTTGAACGCCTGTATTGTAAAAGAAAAAGGAAAGTAAGAAACGTTTTAATCGCTTGGTTTTCTTGAACTCTTTAAATACCAATTTCAACTCCTTGAATCCTTTTCCCAATACGCCTTTTTCGCGTTTTTTGTTGTAAATATTGTTGGGCAAAACAGCGTATGTCCATTGGCTAAAACCTAGCCACCACACACCTACAAAAACGAAACACCATGCAACGGGGAATTTCAAAACTTGAATCCACACCAAACAAATAATCAAAAGAAGCATACTTCCGAAGTAGCCCATGGAGAATCCGCGTGCGGAAATACGATCGTGGTCTTCGGGTTCGGCGATTTCAGGCAGATAGGCGTTGTAGAAAACCAAACTATTCCAAAATCCGATGCTTGCGAAAAACAAGGAAAGCATTCCTAACTCCAAACGACTGGTATCAAACCAATACAGGGAAATACAGGCTGCAGCTCCCATGTAACAAAAGAACTGCATAAAACGCTTCTTGCTTCCCGAGAAATCGGCAACACCGGAAAGCATTGGCGATAAAAAGGTCACAACTAAAAAAGACGCGGAAAGCACATAAGAAATCAACACGGAATTCGAAACGGAAGCTCCTAGAAAGTCTACAGTGACATTGTGTACATCAAACGAAGCTGGAATAGCATCGAATTGTGCCTGTGGGATTCCGAGAGAATCCACAGCATATCCAGGCTCCATAATTCGCGTTAAATCATACGAATCTGGCATTGCAGCAATTTGTTCGTCTGTTATTTTTGCTGCCTTACGGATGTAATGTTTCGTGGTGATATTATCATAGAAAATGGGGAATATCGCGGAAGAAATCACCAGGTTATAAACTGAATTGGCCCAATCGTACATGACCCAGCCTTTGATGATCTTCTTGTTTCCCTTTTCCATACGTATTTATTCGGTTCCTGCTAAATAGCCCTCCAAATATGTGAAATATTCTGATAACTCACCATCCAGGGTTGTTTCACTTCCTCTCGCAATGATCCGATCAGGATCTTCTCCAAGCAATGCTGGAATCACCTCGCGGATGAGTTCGTTTCCGAAATCTTCGGAGGCATCCAAAGGCAATTCGCAAGGTAGATTGTCCACTGCCATCACAGCAATAACGCCCTCTTTTTGGAAATCATCTTCTTTTTCCGTCGTCGGATTGTACCCATAAATGGGGTCAGAAATTTTACTTGGTCGAATCGTACAACCAATAGCACAATCAATATCGCAGGAAATATCTGCAACTACGGAGAGGCGCACATTTTCGGCTTTCAAATCTTCTCTAGAGATAATAATATCTGCCTTGTTGCTCCAAAAGTGACACGGAATGTACATGTCCGCATGGGAGAGATACTGTGAAAAGGTCGACTTAAATCCTGAAGGATCTTTGTAAAATGCTGCTTTGTCAAATTCAGCGCCATCTTCAGATGCGTAGTAATCACTTAAATCCAGATGTGTAAATACTGGACCATCGAATTCCTTTGAAACAAATTCTTCTGGAGAAACTTCTTTCAAGGGAAGCAGATCAATGATTTCACGAGCACCATGTCCGACTCTTCCGAATCCCGTTAAGATAATTTTAGCGTTCGAAGGCAATTGTACTTTTTTCAATTCTTCTTCGACTTCTTTTCTATCACGGCACAAATTGGCTGGTTTCAAATCGTAATACCCATGTTTCTTTCCGAAGGCAAGAAAACCATTGTAAGTTCCCACAATTCCTGCATAGCATGCAGCTGCACTATGGAGGCACATCTGTGACCATATGACCACTTTTCTGCACACTTGTCGCACAATCCTCTAGCCCGGTAGTACTGGCGTAGAGCTCTTAATTTATCTTCAGAAGAATTAGC
>JBNKGN010000180.1:0-6835 GCA_050289845.1 Crocinitomicaceae bacterium
GAATTGATTGCCATCGCTCTTGGTGGAATGGTGGGTGGTGGAATTTTTACCATTCTCGGTATTTCAGTCGCGATGATTGGAAATTTAACCCCCATAGCAATTATTGTAGGTGGCTTGATTGCTTCGCTAGCCGCTTATTCTTACGTGAAATTAGGGTTGTACTACAGAGATGAAGGAGCAACCTATTCCTTTTATAAACGCACGTATCCAAAATCAAATTTTAAAGCTTCTGCAATTGGCTGGTTTATCATTTTTGGTTTCATCAGCACCTTAGCATTGTACGCCTATACCTTTTCTTCCTATGCCATCAGCAGCACTGCGTTCGCAAACGACATTTGGATTCGAAAGGCAATTGCGATTGGTGTGATTGCTCTATTTGCACTTGTAAATATTTGGAGTGTAAAAGGAATGGGGAAAATCGAGGATTTAATGGTGTATACCAAATTGCTTGTTTTGACAATTATCTCTGTCGTGTTAATGAATCATGGAACAACCGATTTTGAGGTATTCATGGAAAATATGGCTTTAGACGCAGAAAATTCTAGTGTCCTTTCCATATTGATCGTGGCTTCGTTGACATTTGTCGCTTATGAAGGATTTCAACTCGTTATTCACGCCATGGACGAAATGAACAATCCTGAAAAAAATATCCCGAGAGCCATTTATGCTGCCATTGTTTTGGCCATTTTGATTTATGTGGTCATATCATTGGGTGCATTGTTTGCCATCCCTTCTGAAGATATCATTAAAAATAAAGAGTATGCACTTGCCTCAGGTGCAGGAAATATCATGGGACGTTTGGGGACAAACCTGGTTATTTTAGGAGCCATTTTAGCAACAAGTAGTGCAATAAGCGGAACTGTTTTTGGAGCATCAAGACTCATGTCGGTTATAGCATTAGATGGATATTTCCCCAAATGGCTATCGATTAGAAAAAATAATATCCCACAAAACGCCATAATAGGAATGGCTGTCATCGCAAGTATTCTAATCTTAATCGGTGGTCTGGAATTGATCCTTGAATTTGGAAGTATTACTTTTCTTCTGGTTTCATTCTTAATGGCCGTTGCCAACTTTAAAATTAGAGACAAAACGAAATCCTCCACATTTCTTACAGCGTTAGCCATTTTGGGATTGGGAATTGGTGGTTTGCTCATCTTATACTATGAATTCACTTCCAAATGGGAACAAATGATTGCCATCATACTGCTTTACATCATTTTGGCCTTTGGTGCCTGGAAATTTTCGCATAACACGAAAAAAAATGATCTCGTGGAATGACGAATGCACAAGGTAATAGGGAAAATCCTTCCGCATTTGATGATGAAAAACACTTTTTATGGATCCGCTACATCGATGGTTTTTGCGAGCGTTTGCTCAGTATTGAATTGTTCATCGATCTTGATTTTCAATTTGAACTTACCTATTGTACTTTTCAATCAAATCCAATAAATAGCTCTGGAAAGTTGCCCCATCATATCTGCTCTGAACTAATAAAATTAACCGATCTCGATCTATCATCAATCGCAGATCAGTATTACATTCACGAAGGTGCAACGGACTTTCCATTTTACGGAATTACTGTTAACCAGTATACAGAAGTTAGGAAGTTTATGATGGGAGAAATCCCAAATCTATCGGAATCGGAATCGCAATCAGACAATGAAAAGACATTGTTTCGTGCGCTACACGTAATCAAAATGTGGTTGATCCATCAAACAGGATATAAGATCGGCTGAGTGCACAAAGACCGCTATTCAATCGCGATTTAAAACGCCGTAAGAACAACTTTACATTCTCAAAGCCAACTGCAAATTTCGCCTCTGCCACAGTCTTTCTTCATTTTCCAACATTTTGCACTTTTACCCAACGAAGCGTGTTCTGACACTTCAATGTGTGTTTCAATTTCAACTATTGGCATTGAATAAAAATGGCGAAATGACTATTATCCAATTCATAAAACGCTACTTTCATTGCCGTATTGAGAGAAGCATCGCAAACCTGGGACTTTTTTAGTTACAAACTGGATCGCCTATATATTTTGACAAAATAATGGACAAAACATATTTCAATTGGAGCACAGGAAAAGATTCCGCATTGGCATTGTACCATCTTCAAAAAGACGGTAATTATTCTGTAGAGCGATTACTCACTTCTGTAAATGCCGCATTTGACCGCGTTTCGATGCACGGATTGCGCCGCGAATTACTGGAAAGACAAATTTCGGCACTGCACCTTCCCTGCACCACAATTGAATTGCCCGAATCGCCTTCGATGGAGACGTACGAAGCTATTATGATCGACGCGGTAACAGCGCTAAAAAAAGACGGATATACCACAGCTGCTTTCGGAGATATCTTTTTAGAAGATCTGAAAGAATACCGCATTGCCCAACTGAAAAAATTCAATCTTCACGCTATTTTTCCTCTTTGGAAAAGAAACACAGACGAATTAATGCAGGAATTTCTCTCCCTGGGCTTTAAATCCATTGTGGTTTGTGTGAATGCTCAGCTGTTGGACGCATCCTTCGTCGGTCGCGTGATTGACCAAAATTTCCTCGACGATCTTCCAAAAAACGTAGATCCATGCGGCGAAAATGGCGAGTTTCATACCTTTTGTTTCGAAGGTCCCATTTTCAATGCCCCCATTCCCTTTGAAGTTGGCGAAAAAATCTACCGGGAATATCCTGCACCGAATGAAGCTTCGAAACCGATGGGATTCTGGTTTTGCGATCTTATTTAACCACAAATGCACGTTCTTAACCTCTCGTGTATTTTCTACGCTCGTATTATCGAATTTCACTATTTTAGAGCCAAAATCTAACACGTGACTGAAGCAATTCTAAAAACGGAAGGTTTATCGAAATCCTACAAAGGATTCAAAGCGGTAAACGACCTAAGCATCGAAGTACAACCGCACATGATTTACGGACTTTTGGGTCCCAACGGAAGCGGAAAAACAACTACACTAGGAATGTTGCTCGGAGTGATTCGACCGACAGAAGGAAAATTTTCATGGTTCGGAAACGGACAGGAAGATGCCAACCGCAAGCGTATCGGTGCTTTGCTTGAAACGCCCAATTTTTACCCTTACTTGACTGCAACTCAAAACCTAGAGGTAACAGCGAAGATCAAGGACATTGAAAATCCCGCTCCAGAAATTGAACGCGTGTTGGAAATGGTTGGTCTTTCGGATCGGAAAAATTCCAAATTCAGTACGTACTCACTGGGAATGAAACAACGCCTGGCCATCGGAGCAACCTTATTGGGAAATCCGGAAGTCTTGGTATTGGATGAACCTACCAACGGACTCGATCCTGAAGGAATTGCAGACATTCGTGAATTGATTATCGAAATTGGTAAAAGCGGTAAAACAATCGTTATCGCTTCGCATATATTGGACGAAATAGAAAAAATCTGTACGCATTGTGCCATTCTTCGAAAAGGGGAATTGCTTCGCACTGGAACAATTGATGAAATTATTGGAAACCAAGAAGTCACTTTGATAAAAATTGGAAGCGCCGATAAAGAAGGATTGATCAGGTTCGTCGAATCACAACCCGATTTGTCAATTTATAAAGACGAAGCAAACGTATTCATTATACAGGCTACACGCGGAACAAATGCGGGAGACATTAACCGCCGCTGTTTCGAAAATGGTGTTGTGTTGAGTGAACTAAACCTATTTAACGAATCCTTGGAAAATCAATTCCTACAAATTGTGAAATCGCTATGATGAAACTTGCTCAACTCGAATGGATGAAATTGCGTGGACTTGTTACCATGCGAATCATATTACTGATCTATGCGGCGCTCTTGCCAATGATCTATTTATTGCTCTCTCAATTGCAATTTGGACCGTTTAACGTACCTGAATCCATCTATGAATTCCCAGGAACCTACAGCATGCTCACGTGGGTATCTAGTTTCTTCAATTTATTAATTGGCGTGATCATTATTGTTTATACCACCAATGAATTGAAATACAAAACACAACGTCAAAATGTGATTGATGGTCTGAGCAAACGAGACATCATTCTCTCCAAGTTCATCGTTGTTATTGGACTTTCCGTGTTAATCTCGTTGTACGTATTCCTTCTGGCATTCATTTTTGGAATCATCAATGGCGGCTCTGGTATGTTTGATGGAATTGGTCAAATTGGCGTGTATTTCATTATGACTTTAGGCTATTTTTCTTTTGCCTTTTTCTTCGCAAATTTGATCAAATATCCTGCGCTGGCGATTATCCTTTACCTCGTATCAACATCTGTGGAGGGCATCCTGGGCTTTCTGACCGTTCAGAATTACTCCCAATTCTTACCGTTGTCGACATTTTCTGATTTGGTCCCATTTCCTACAGAAATCTTCGTCCGATCGGTTCGCATGCAAACGGAAGCACAAATAGACGCCGTCCAATTTTGGGAGCAGGGTTCAAGATCCTTACTGGCGTTCGCATATATCACTGTCTTCATGTTGATCTCCTACTTTGTCATTAAAAAACGTGACGTCTAAGCAGGAAATAGCGCCAATTCTCGATAAAATTCTAGAATTCCGAACAACTCGGGATAAGACAATGTTCATTCCATATTTTACGGAAGACATTGATCGTCTGGAAATCATGCTCGATCAAATTTGGATGCTTGCCCCCTATCCTTACAAAGAATATGCTTCGTGGATGTTCTTTCACATCGTTCGATCCCATAAAATGGATTGCCAACCTTACTACGAAAAATTGGTCGATGTGCTCTTTCTAACAAATGACCAATCCGTGCTACGAAATGTTGTCAATTGTTTTCAGGAACTAAAAATTACCGAATATCGTGAAAGTGAATTTGTGGATCTATTGATCTCCTTCATTCAAAACAGTACCAATAAAGTTGCTTTACAGGTCTATTCGATCTACGTACTCATCCAATTTTGCAAAAAATATCCCGATCTCACCGAGGAAATTCGAGCCATTATCGCACTCCATTCGGAAGGAAAATCAATCGCCTATCGTGTTGCAGAACGCAATTTTCGAGAGACTTTCAAAATAAATTGATTTTTTCCAATCTTCCCAACAACTCTTTTAACACTTGTATTACAGCTACTTAACACTATCTATTTGTTAAAAATGAAAATTATTTTAGTACTATGTATTGCATAATACAATTTAAAACATATATCTTTGTTATGTGTAAGTACTATTCGTGAGACGTCGCGAAGTCAAAAACAGAAGCAACATGAAATTGGAAAATACAAAAGCTCAAATGCGAAAAGGAATCTTGGAGTATTGTATTCTTTCGATACTCGACAAGCAAGAAGCGTATCCATCCGAAATATTGGAAGCACTCAAAGACGCAAAGCTTATCGTTGTCGAAGGAACCCTCTACCCTCTTTTGACCCGTTTGAAAAACACGGAACTATTAACGTATCGCTGGGAAGAATCCCCTTCTGGGCCGCCGAGAAAATATTACTCGCTGACAAAAATGGGAAAAGCATTTCTCGAAGAATTGGATGGCACTTGGCACGAATTGAATTCTGCCGTTAACAAAATCATTAAAAACAACACAAAATGAAAAAGACAGTCTCGGTAAATATCAAAGGAACCAACTTCCTGATCGAAGAAGACGCATACGAACTGTTGCAGCAATATCTCGACCGATTGCTCATCGTGTTAAAAAACGAAGAAGGAAGTCAGGAAATCATTGAAGACATTGAATTGCGCATTGCGGAAATTTGCTCTTCGAAACTAAGCGATGCTAAAACCGTCATTGAATACCGCGATATCCAAGAGATCTTGGAGGCACTGGGCGATCCAGAAGAATACGTGGAAGGCGATGAAGATTTTGAGCATACGACTACGAATGAAAAAGCAAAATTCACGTCAGATAAAACTGAGCGCCGTTTGTTCAGAGACACCGAATCTGCTGCACTTGGTGGTGTTGCTGCTGGTATCGCCTCTTATTTTAACGTGGATATCGTCATTGTTAGAGCGATTTTTGTTGTTCTTGGAATTTTCGGAGGATTCGGAATCCCACTCTATATTATTCTGTGGTTGATCATCCCGAGAGCAGAAACAACCATCGATCGCTTGCGTATGAAAGGTCGTCCCATAACCGTGGAAACCGTAAAAGAAGAAGTCGAAAATGCTGCCGACCGAATGCGTGAAAGCTCCAAATCCTTCATCAATCGGATGCGAAGTGATAATCACTACGACAAACGAGCACACCGCACACGAAAAGTATTAAGAAATCTGTTAGCATTTCTATTGTTCACGATGGGCTTTGTCCTTCTAATCGCCTTTATTTTATTCTTTGTTCAAGGATTTGAGTTCCTTCCCGTTAAGGGCGATCAAGGCTTTATGTCCATTACCGAATTCGGCGGATTAACTTTAAGTACTCCTGAAGACGTACAATGGATGTGGATTGGTGGTTTAATGGCTTCCATCAGTGGAATCCTCTTTCTCTTTTCTGCAGGAACATTGCTCTTCTTCCGATTGGCAAATCAATGGACCAAAATAGCGTTGATTTCTCTGATTATCATAGGTTTTGCCGGAGGAATTATTTGCACGATCATGGGAGTACGTGCGGGCAGAGATTGGATCAATGATGTTGAAGTGAATAGTAGTTTTCACCAAACGGTAGATACCGATGCGTTAATAATGATTCCAGAAATCAACGGTTCGAAAAACAAATCGGGCTATACCATTCGTAAATCAAGAAGCGTTGGTTATTTCGGCGTCGAAGGAAACAAACTCACCAAACAAGGCATTGATATCGAGTATACCCTTTCTCCCGACTCTTTGTTCCACATAAAACAAGCATTTAGAGCACACGGAGAATCGAGTAGAATAG
>JBNKGN010000181.1:0-6829 GCA_050289845.1 Crocinitomicaceae bacterium
GTTGAAGTCCGGATTCAGGTTCCGGACCACGCCACCACTCGGCATCTGAGCATCAGACGCCTCTCATCTCCTAATGGTGGAATACTTGCTGGAGCTGTTGTGTGACCGATCACCATTCAGGGAATTCAATACGATTCTGATGTGAAAATCACAGACGCCGGAGGAAATCTTGTGTATGAAACGACCTCGAATGGCGGAACAGCTACCTGGAACCGCAAAACATTGAATGGGGACCCTGTTACAACGGGCGTGTACCTCATTTGGACAGCTCCTAACGAGGGCAAAGGGCGTTTCGTCGGTAAAGTGCTTGTAGTGACGGATCGATGAAGCAAACCGAAGAAGGCATTTTTTTGCACCGAACATCTTTTTCAGATTCGAGTCTGATTGTTACCTTCTATACCCAGAATTCAGGTCTTCGAAAGTTTGTTTTTAAAGGTGGAAAGAAAAAAGCCCATCAATTGTACCCGATGGCTGTTGCAGAATTGACGTATTACGGTCGTCCTGAAAGCGATTTGTTGCAATTAACCGCAGCGGAGACAGTTCTGCATACCGATTATCAATTCGATCCGATTAAATCAACGATTGCCTTCTTTTTGGCGGAATGCGTGCGAAAAAGTGTTCACGAGTTCGATGCAGATGCACATATTTTTCAATTTCTAAAGCAAACCAGCACCCAATTAAACAATCAGCAAGAAAATATCGGTGTGTTTCCGGTGGAATTTCTCGTTAGTTTCTCAGAGTTTCTCGGAATGCAGCCTTTGGTGGAAGCAGATCCACGTGTCTTTGATCTTGATGAAGGAACAATCGGAGCGCAGGCACATCCTGGAAACAGATCAACGAGTGGTGCGCACGTACAATTCATAGCGGAGTGCATTCAGGGGAAAACAGTTCCCACGTCTAAAGCCGTTCGAGAAGCCGCGCTGCAAACAATGATGGAATACTATACCATACACGTCTCTCGTCTCAATCAATTTGAAACGTTCACTATTGTGAAGGAAATTCTCAGTTAATTCCGCTTATTTTTTACGAAATTCTTTGATGTAGACATTGGTGAGATCGAGTGTTTCCATTGCCGTAGCATTGAAATCCCGCACACGAGCGTTGATAATGACAATGTGGTCGTCAGTCATGATCGGCATCACAGCAGCATGGTCAATCACCAATTGATCGCATTGTGCCAACAAACTCATGCGTTTCTCAGAATCATCTTCCACCAATGCTTTTTCGTACAGCGCATCGAATTCAGCATTACTGAAACGGAAGGAATTGACCGCAGTGGCGTTTTCGATTACGTTTTTCCCGTAGAACATTGCCAAGAAATTTTCAGGATCTGGATAATCAGCCACCCAACCATCACGCCAGATTTTTGCACGACCCGAAGTGATCGCTTCCTGACGTTCTGCACGTGTACATACAATCACATTCAAGTCAATATTGAGATTCTGTTTGATTTGTTTCGCAATAGCGACGCAAGCGCGATGTGTTCCACTGCCTTCGATCGTATTTACGTAGAAGTCAAGTGCTGGAAAACCTCTGCCGTTGGGATATCCGGCTTGACTAAGCAATGCTTTTGCCTTTTCAGGGTTGTAGACAAATCCACGTACTTTGTTTTGTGGGTAGTCTTTCATTTCAGGAACAAATCCGTTACGAGCGGGCCATCCCTCTCCTTCCAAATTTACATCAACAATTTGTACGCGGTTAACAGCGAGATTGAACGCTTCACGGACACGTTCGTCGGAAAATTCTTCGCTGTCATTGGCCATTGCGACGAACATCATGCTCAAACTTTTCTTTACATCCACTTTGTGTTTGACGTTGTTTTTTGCTTCTTCCAGCGATCCCAAAATATTTTCTGTTTCTTCGACAGGAAGTTCCAAAACCAAATCGATTTCCGATTTACGGAACGCCATCAATTCACTCTTTTTGTTTTTGGCGTAAGTCACTGTTACTTTTGAAAGGAACGGCAATTGATTTCCAAAATCATCTGTTCTCCAATAGTTTGGATTGCGTTTCAATACAATTTTTTCATCCGTCATTTTCTCTAACGAAAAAGGACCGCTACCTACAGGATGTTTTCCAATCGAAGCACCGTATTTCTTGAAGGCTTCAGGTGCCATTATTCCCAATGAGAAGTGAGTAAGAATTTTCTCAAATCCAACAAACGGTTGCTTTAACGTGATTTGTAGTGTGTATTTGTTCAATACTTTGATTCCGCTAACACCGCCTTTTTTTACTTTGCCGTTCGTTGTTGATTCGAAGTGCTTTTTCGCACCGTCAATGCGATCTACCAACAAATAAGAGATTTCATTTTTCTCGTGATTCGTACACGCCATGTCCAACGTGAATTTCACATCCTGCGCAGTCAATTCTCGGTCCTTATCACCAAAACAAGCGTCTTTATGAAAGCGGACACCCTTGCGGATTTGAAAAGTGTACACACGTGCATCGTCACTAATTGTAAAGTTCTTGGCAACCCCCGGGTTGATTTTTCCAGAGCCTGGATCTACCGTTAAAAGCGGCTCAAAAATTTGAGAAATAATTCGAGAACCATAAACGTCCCCAACAAATGTGGGACACAAATCGTTAATTTTTTCGGTAGACATGAACTTTAGTTCTCCTCCGTACATTTTGTTGCCTTTTGCCACAAGTTGGACTTCAGTTTCCTCATTATCAGAGCATGAGCCCAGGCTTAGTCCCACGGCAAGAAACAAAAAAGGAATAATATAGTATCGCATAGCTTTCAGATGTAGGTTCCAAAAATAATCAAAATTAGGTGTATTATGAAGTTTTCGTGTATTAGGTTCTACACGAATTTGTACGGTGCGATTTTGGGGACAAACTGGAGGACTAAACAGATATAGCAAAAGAAAAATGCAGGAAGAGGAGCGCTAACTGTTACCTAAACTGTACCTAACGAACGAACTTATGAAAAAAAATAAAGTCGGGTTAAACGACTTCATGCTCCAATTCCGGCATTCTCTTGCTGCAGCAAAGATCGGATAGGATTTCCTCTTAAGTGTTGTATCTGTGCTAATAAATTGTCAATAAATTAATTCGAATTTTTCCTTAATTTAAAGCCATAATCAATCATTATGGCAAATTATTCCTATTCCCTAGAATCTTCCAAGCAGTTATTATCACTTTGTTACAAGGAAACTACTGCTGAAGAAATGCAAACACGTGTACACGAGTGGTTCACGGATCGTGGTTATTCCTTGAAATCAGGTGATCCTGGAAATGGAACCTACGTTCGAGGTAGTCGTGTGTTGCGCCTCCTTTTGGGTGCCTTCTACAAATACTTCCTCTTCGAAGTCAGTGTTTTTAAGGACAAAGAGGAAGTGCGCGTCGAAGTGAAGCGAGAAACTACAGGGATGTCTGGAGGTGTTATCGGTGTCAACCAGGTTAAAAAGGAACTGGAGGCGATCGATGTGGCACTTCAAATGATGTAATCGCCACATGAAGTTACTCTTCGTTTGTATTTTAATTGGTAGTGCCTTTTGTGCGTCCGCGCAGATCTCTGTTCAGGAGAAAAAGGGGAAATATACGGTTCTCAGTCCCACAGGAAAGAAATTGTGTACCCATGTAGATTCCGTCATTGTTCTCGATACTGCCTATTATTCTAATTTTTTCGTGACGGTCATTGACGGGAATTACGCTGCATGGAAATGTGAAAATAACACGGAACTCATTTCTGTTTTAAAAGGGGATTACAGCGGCATGTATATCACTCCTTTCGGAGGCAATGAGTTGGTTTTGATCGATTTTTTCGACAATCGATATACGGTGAGTTTCGACGGATCGATCTCAGAACCCTACGGACATCCTAAGAATCGATTGCGTGGAGGGAAAAACAACAAAGGAAAATTCGCCTTGTGCACCACTGATTCGTGCATTACTGAGTATAAATACGACTACATTTATGACATTGGCAATCATCTCCATTCGTGGTATCAAGCTGGAACAGACGCAGGTGCTGTTGTGATCAATGAAAAAGGCCAACGCGTTTTCGATCAAATGATGGACTTTTTTTATAAGTCGGGATTTCATGATTCCGTACTGATCGGTAGAAAAGGAGATTTGTGGTCGGTCATTGATTTATCAGGGGTTTTTTCACTTGAACCGACGCAATTACTTGAACCGTTTTCAGTGTTTAATTTTGATGGAGCGTCGTTTTCAAATTTGCACTTTGCCGAAGCTGTATTTCTAGAAAATGGCAAACAAGGGGTGATTAATTTCTACGGGAATCGCCTGGTGGCACCTATATATGACAAAGTTGAACCCGCAGCATCCAATTATTACGATGAGGACTCCGAACTAATTTTGGGGTTGACGAGTTACGCAGTTCAAATGGATTCCAACAAAAACGAATGGATCCTCCTTGACACAAATTACGTGGAGAAATTCCAGTTTCTTGAAGAAGAATTCGTGAATACTTATCGGGATTGCGCAGTGTTTATGACAAACAATCATTTGCACGTGTATTCGCTCATCACGGGTGAAAAAACGAATTTTGAGAAGCTTGGATATCCGAAGGAGTTCATGCTGTATAGCAATTATTCATATGGTATTGGCGATCAATCTGGAAAGATTATTTTGCCTTTTGAATTTCGTCGTATCGATGAATATCTGGACGTTGATAGCACGATGTACTATGTCGGTTATATGGGCAATTGGGATGTGTGCAACTTATATGACGCGCAGGGACGTTGCCTTACAGAAGGCCTCGATCTCAACTATTTCGGACCAGTTTGCAATGGTGTTTTTGGTTTCTTTCGAGCAGAAAAGGACAACAAGATGGGGATCGCGACCCTGAAAGAAGGGCAATTCGAACTAATCGTTCCTATAGAATATTCGGATGTTTCCTGCTTCAGTTTGGACGAAGACAAACCGTTAGTAACGGCGAAAAAACAGGGACAGAAATATGCTATTTACCGCAATGGACGGATTGAATTGTTAAAGGAAGACTAATAACCGACCTTTTCACGTGTACGGCGCAATACGTCTGCCGCCACTTTTCGAGCACGGGCAGCACCTATTTGCAATGCCGCTTCTATTTCCTCAGGATGTTCCATAAGGTAATTATAACGTTCACGCTCTGTTTTAAAGCGTTCGCAAATTGCTTCGAATAATTCTTGTTTCGCGTGTCCGTATCCGTAGCCACCAGCAAGGTATTTTTCGCGCATTGTGGCAACTTTATCCGCTGGTGCAATCAATCGATACAAGGCGAAGGCATTGCACGTATCTGGATCTTTCGGTTCTTCCAATTCTTTCGAGTCTGTGGCGATCGACATGATTTTCTTACGAAGTGGTTTGTCTGCTTCGAAAATGTTGATGAAGTTGTTGCGAGATTTACTCATCTTCTCACCGTCAATTCCCGGAACCAATTTCGTGTCTTCTTGATGACTCACCTCTGGAAGCACAAAAACTTCGCCCATTTTATGATTAAATCGGTTCGCAACATCGCGAGTGAACTCCAAATGTTGCTCTTGGTCCTTTCCAACGGGTACAATTTCGGCATCGTACAACAGAATGTCTGCTGCCATTAACATCGGATACGTGAACAAGCCTGAATTGACATCTTCGAGACGGTCGGCTTTGTCTTTGAATCCGTGTGCAAGTGTCATGCGGGAATAGGGAAAGTAACAGAGTAAATACCACATGAGTTCCGTCACTTCAGGAATGTCACTTTGACGGTAAAAGACCACATTTTCAGGATTCAATCCACAAGCTAGCCAAGTGGCAGCAGTCGATAAAGTGTTGGAGCGTAGCGTGTCACCATCTTTGATTTGCGTTAGTGAGTGCATGTCGGCAATGAACAAAAACGATTCATTGGCAGGATCTTCCGACATTTCGATTGCCGGTAAAATTGCCCCCAATAAATTGCCCAGATGCGGCGTGCCCGTACTTTGAATTCCTGTTAAAATGCGTGCCATAGTTGAAATTTATGACCACGAAAATAAGGATTTTTTGAAGTACGACCGTCCATCAATGCTTGTTTACTTCAACGATTTACTAAATTTAGCACATGAAAGTCATTGTCGGTATTCTCGGCTTAATTTGGAAACTCTATGTTGCGGTATTATTTACCTTGACAGCGATTGTGTTTTATCCAATTATTCGTCCCATGTTGGGGTCGGAGCGCGGGCGTCGAATGGCATTCGGAATGTTTATCGCCTGGAGTTGGACGTTTCGCGTTGTTTGTTTTTATTTCGTCAAGCGGGTAGAGAAGCATCCCTTACCAGAAGGGCCGTATATTGTGTTGGCAAACCATAGTTCGTATCTCGACATCTTTCTCATGTATTCGTTGATGCCCAAGCACCGATTTCTCTTCCTTGGTAAAGGAGAACTTCTAAAATATCCGATCATTGGAGCGTATTTCAGACAGATGAACATTCCTGTTTTTCGCAATAATCGAATAAAAGCCGCGAAATCGTTAATTCGAGCGGAAGAAGAAGTGGCGAAAGGCTGGTCCATTATGATTTTTCCCGAAGGGGGAATTCCAGACGAACATCACCCCAAAATGATTCGTTTTAAGCAAGGGGCTTTTCAACTTGCGAAGAAGTTGCAAATTCCTATCGTACCGATAACATTCACCAATAATTACAAATTGTTTTCCGACCCATCCGAGATTTTAGGGAGAGCGCGTCCAGGGATTTCTCGCGTGTACATTCACCCATTTATTTCGAAAGAAGATTTGGAAAATTACAGTGTAAACGAACTGAAACAACATTGTTTCGATGTGATCAATGCACCGATCCTAAAAGAGCATCCACATTTGAAGCATAAATAGTACATTTGTCTTATGAAAGTCACAGAAGATATCGTTGAT
>JBNKGN010000182.1:0-6824 GCA_050289845.1 Crocinitomicaceae bacterium
AATCCTTGCATACGTTTCGGTTACAGGATCGATAGAACACAGCAATTAAAACTTGTAAAGTCGTGCAATTCCCCCTCTATCTCTGAACCACCACTCTTTCTTTGAGTAAATCCCCGTCAATTTCGACTTGCAACAGATACACGGCGCTTCCTACGTCGCTCAAATCCAATGCAACGGTGGACTGCATCACCTTGTCGTAGCGTTTCACGACTGCACCTCGCATATCGAAGACAAGGATAGACGTTATTGCTTCACTGGCATTTACCGTGAAATTGCCTGCGCTCGGATTCGGATAAATTTGAAATCCATTTATTTCTGGTGCGTTGAGTTCCGCTAAATTATCAATCACCAAACTCGCTTTTGGATCTCCGATGATCACCGTTTGCCAGGAAAGCGTTTTTTCCGACATGTAAAAACTCTCTGCCAGGTTGAAGGTTTGATTGGGATCCAAGTAGCGATCCACAAAAACATCCGCATCCCAGATTTGAGAAAAATAGATGTAATCCACATGTCCGAGTGCTCCCGTGCAACCATCGGCGATCAAATCAGCAATTAAAAAAGACGTATTTGAATTCGTTCCCGCGTCAAACGTAAAAGCCGAATTGCACATACTCATCGCACCAACAGCACCATCCGTCCACTCATAATTCAATGTCATACTGGGTAATGGTCCGTGCCCCAATCCAAAATACCCGAACACATTGTTTTGATTGATCCACGGAGATGTCGCTAGATCAAGATCCGCGTTCCAGGAATTATTAATTAAATAGTTGTACGCAGGAACAAATTGATCCGTAAAATAAATCGAATCACCTCCAGTGGCATTGCTAATGTCTACGACGCCTTTTGCCGATGCTTTGTTCACGCCCATCAAGGGTGCACTGTGGTCAATTAAATGAAATACATCTTCCTTCGAATAGCCGTCGAGTCGTGTTACCAAGTAAATTCCATAAGCATCGCGATCAAAATTATCTGTTGCCTCATAGAAAGGATTCATAATCTGACCGTTCACGCCAATAGCATTATTGTAGGCTCCCAAAATCAACGCCAACTCAGAATCTACAGAAGCGCAAGAAGCCCCCGAAATCGTATCCACCACGCAACCTCGATTAACCGTCAATGGAATGCCCTTAGTTGTCACCAAATACGCAATGGAATCAACCATATCCCATCCCACAAGATGCGCTTCAATCTGCACACGCATTTGTTCGAACTGCAAACTATCAATATCTTCCGTTGTAGGAGCTAATATGTGAATCATGTTCTGTGCAGGGATATTTCTTGCTGACTGAAAGTAATTCCCGATCTGAACGGAAGTTGGACTGTTATCATTTATAATTACGGCAACGTCATCGTAGGTAATTGTTTGACTAAAAATATGCATCCCTGTCAAGAGTGAAATCATTATTGCGATCGTTTTCATAGTATGTTTCGTTAAATAGAACGACCTTACTAACTGACATTTAGGTTATATATTTCCTTTGAAATGTTAAAATAATATCGTTGCTGTCAAGAAATTCCTAAAAGACAACAGCGACCACCGATCTCGATACAGCACAAAACCACCAGTGTTTTTCTTATCTTCGAAACTGAAATACATTGAAACGAAACTATGGCACTATTAAAATCTTGCAGAGGCAAAGAACCTAAATTTGGCGACGACTGTTGGTTCGCAGAGAACGCGACGATTGTAGGAGATGTTACCATGGGCGATCAATGCTCTGTTTGGTTCAGTGCGGTCATCCGTGGCGATGTCAATTCCATTTCTATGGGAAACAAGGTCAACGTACAGGACGGCGCAGTGATTCATTGTACGTTTGAAAAGACAAAAACCGTTCTGGGAAACAATGTTTCCATCGGCCACAATGCGCTCGTTCATGGTTGTACTGTTGAAGACAACGTGTTGATTGGAATGGGAGCGATCGTAATGGACGACTGTTACATCGAATCGGGGTCGATCATCGCTGCAGGAGCGGTTTTATTGGAAGGCTCGAAGGTTGGAAAAGGCGAAATTTGGGCAGGAATTCCCGCGAAGAAAGTAAAAGATATTTCTCCAGAATTGTTTGAAGGCGAAGTGATGCGGATTGCGAATAATTATGTGACATATTCGGGTTGGTTTAAAGAGCCTCAAACTTGAATGTATATTGGTGACTTTCTTATCAAAACACGTCAAAATGTACGCCTTTTTCTAAAAATTGTGTTTCAATTTGGAGCCAATTCTCGAGTGCCTGACTGCTACCGTTCACTTGTGGCGAATGAAACCTTCGGATTGCTCAACCAAGAAAAATAAAATGGTATCTTTCCCCTCGCGCTGTACAAATGAACAGCAAAAGTTAAACAAACGCAGCACCCTGAGATTCCTATCACATGGAACAAACGCCCGAAGAACGAAAGGCTTTTTTGGCCGATTTGAATGACACTGCGAAGTACACCGCGGTTATTCTCCATGGCGAGACGGTTTCAAGAGTGCGGATCAATCAATACAAAAAATACTTCCGAAAAACCCACAAAATGTTGCATCGGCTTGCATCCATGAAGGGAGAAATCAACAACAACTCCTTCAAATACGGGTATGGAGGAAAGATTTTAGGTAGAAAAGTACTTCTGGATTTAGGAATCATCGAAAAACAAAAATCCCAGCAAAAGAAAGCCATCTATTCGCTACTGATCGCTCCCGAAGAAATCACCATGGAACTCGTTTCGCGAATTATCGTTGAAGTATATTTGTTGCGGCATGAAATTGAACCGTTGTAATCTATACCTTGTTCAATTCTAATACAACAACATACTCATTTGAATATTCTTTCCTGGCGGTACGTGGTAGTCGCTACCTACATTCCAGGCATTCCCCCTTTCATCTGACGCATCATTTGGCGCATGTTCTTCGGGTTGCTCATCATTTTCATCATCTTTTTGGTATCTCCAAACTGTTTCATCAGCTTGTTTACCTCCTGGATGTTGGTTCCGCTTCCTTTGGCGATACGGTTCTTGCGCGCTCCATTAATCAAGTCTGGATTCGCACGTTCCGCTGGCGTCATCGAGTAAATAATCGCTTCGATGTGTTTGAAAGCATCGTCTTGAATATCCACATCTTTCAACGCTTTTCCCATTCCAGGAATCATCCCCATCAAATCTTTGACGTTCCCCATTTTCTTCACCTGTTGCAATTGGCTCAAGAAATCGTTGAAATCGAATTGATTCTTTTGGATTTTCTTCTGAAGTTTTCGGGCTTCTTCCTCGTTGAATTGTTCTTGTGCACGTTCTACAAGTGAAACGACATCTCCTTTTCCAAGGATTCTATCGGCCATACGAGCAGGATAGAACACATCCAATGCATCCATCTTCTCACCTGTACCTACAAATTTGATTGGCTTATTAACAATCGTTTTAATGGATAAGGCAGCACCACCGCGGGTATCACCGTCCAACTTAGTTAAAACAACACCATCAAAGTTAATCCGCTCGTTGAAGGATTTTGCCGTATTTACTGCATCCTGTCCCGTCATGGAATCAACCACAAACAACGTTTCCGTTGGTTGAATAGCTGTTTTCACATCGGCAATCTCCGCCATCATTTGTTCGTCTACTGCAAGACGACCTGCTGTATCGACAATAACAACGTTAAATCCATTGCTTTTTGCGTGTTGAATCGCCGCTTGAGCAATCTTCACTGGATTTTTCTCTTCCTTATTCGAATAGACCTCAATACCAAGCTGATCTCCAAGGACGTGCAATTGATCAATCGCCGCAGGACGGTAAACGTCACACGCCACCAAAAGTGGTTTCTTACCTTTCTTATTTTTGAGATAGTTGGCCAACTTCCCAGAGAAAGTCGTCTTACCAGAACCTTGAAGTCCTGACATCAAAACGATTCCAGGGTTTCCTTTCACATTGATTTCCACCTCGTTTCCACCCATCAACTCTACCAATTCTTCGTGGCAGATTTTGATCAACAATTGACCAGGAGAGATGGACGTCAACACGTTTTGACCAAGTGCTTTCTCTTTAACGGTAGCCGTGAACTCCTTCGCGGTTTTGAAGTTAACATCGGCATCCAACAAGGCACGTCTTACCTCTTTCAAGGTTTCAGCGACATTGATTTCAGTGATTTGACCGTGACCTTTTAATACTTTAAAGGCTCTTTCGAACTTATCCGTTAAATTTTCAAACATAGTATTTCTTCATTTCGGGCTACAAAACTAACAAAAACCGCGCGTTTAATCCAGTATTTCTTCTACTTCTGGCTTGGAATCTTTTGCGTGTTTCAATCGAGCGATGCGAATGTTCAAATAACCAAACAAAACCGTCATTATCGGACTGATTAAGTTGAAGAAGCAGTACATAAAATAATCCCCCGTCGCAACACCTAAAACTTTCGATTGCGTGGCTCCACACGTATTCCAAGGGACAAGCACAGAAGTTACGGTACCCGCATCCTCCAAAGTTCTACTCAAGTTTTGTGGAGCCAAACCTTTGTCTTCATACGCCTCTGCATACATTCTACCTGGAACCACAATAGACAAATATTGATCGGAAGCAGTCACATTAAAGAAAAGACATGTTCCCGTTGTCGTAGCAATCAAGGATCCCGTCGATCGGACCATTTTCATCAAACCAGCCGTGATCACGTGGAGCATGCCACAAGCTTCCATAATACCTCCGAAACACATTGCGCAAACGATCAACCAAATGGTATTCATCATTCCAAACATACCGCTAGACGACAATAGCGTATCCACTGATTCCACTCCCGTTTCGATACCTACATCCGTTGTCATAGCATCAATCGAAGCTATGTATGACGCTTCAACATAATTAGGTATCCAATCGCTCGTAGCATACTTCGCGGTCAAACTGTGAATAATATCCGGTTGTACGAAAATCGCCACCAATACACCCGCAATAGTCCCAATGAACAACGCTGGTAACGCCTGAACTTTTTTGACAATCAAAATGACCACACCGAGTGGTACCAGCAATAACCAGGGGGAAATAACGAAATTTTCACTGATTACTTGACTCATTTGCAATGCACCGATCTCCGAGTTATCTGTTGAAATCGAAAACCCGAGAACCATGAATATAATCAAGGTGAGCAAAATGGACGGAATCGTCGTTAACGCCATGTAACGAATGTGCGTGAACAAATCAGTTCCAGCCATGGCAGGGGCAAGATTTGTTGTATCTGAAAGTGGCGACATTTTATCTCCAAAATAGGCTCCAGAAATAATGGCTCCAGCAGACATTGCATTTTCAATCCCCAAAGCATTTCCGATCCCCAAAAGCGCCACACCAACCGTTGCGACAGTACTCCAGGAACTTCCAGTAGCAACAGCAACAATGGCACTAATAACACAAGCAGCCACCAGAAAAAAGGTGGGATTAAGAATTTCCAACCCGTAATAAATCATCGTCGGAACAATACCAGAAATAAGCCAAGCACCAGAAAGTGCTCCAATCATCATCAAAATAAGGATCGCTGGAAGTGCCGATTTGACGCTCTTCACCATGCCTTTTTCAATCTCTTTCCAACTGAATCCTAGCTTCCATCCAACCAATCCTGCGATAACAGCACCGATAATCAGTGCTATTTGATTGGCACCTCCTAATGAATTATCACCGTAGAGATAAACGCTCAATCCAAGCAGTCCAATCAATACGACTATCGGGAATAAGGCTAATAAAAAGGAAGGCTTTTGGTGTTTGTGTTTTTTACTCATGGTCCGGTTTCAGAGCATTAAAATTAATGGTTTCCCGTTGTTTTCTTCTTCTTTCCACGATAAAATAACAAGATCAAAACAGGAAGTAGGGTTAAATCGGCAATTAACGCAACAAATAATGCCAAACAAAGCATTACCCCTAAATAAAATGTTCCCAGAAAACTCGAAAAAACAAGAAGGGCAAATCCTGAACATAAAATCAATGTCGTGAGAATCATTGCTTTTCCTGTCGTAGTATAACTTCTTTTCAACGCATACAGCACACTTCTCCCCTTCATTAATTCGTGTTTGAACTTCCCGAGTAAATGGATCGTATCATCCACGGCGATACCAAAGGCAATCGTGAAGATAATGGCAGTGGAAATTTTCAAATCGACACCTATAAAGCCCATCGCACCACCAATCACCAAAAGAGGGACAATGTTCGGTACTAAACTAATGAGAAGGATGGTAATTGATTTGTAGATCAAGCCCATGATTAGCGCTACAATCAGAATTGAAACCGCAAGTCCAAGCACCAAACTTGTTGACATATAACTCAGGTTCTTGTCAATCAAATGTGCGGTTCCCGTGACTTTATAATCGAGTTTGCCTCCCAGGTTTTTATCTTTTAGGAATGCGAACAATGCTTTGTTTTTCTCGCGCACGCTTTTGTTGCCAACATCTGGTATCGCCCCGCTAATTCGAATAACCGTTTTGGTGCTGTCCACCATCGTACGCAGTAAACGTCCGTCATCCGCAATATTTAAAATGCGTCGGATGTTCTTCGCCTTGCTCTTGCGTTGGGGCAATTCGTAGTACTTCGTGTCACCGGAGTACATCCCACGATTCAAAATCTTCATGGATTTCACCAAAGATAATTTGATGGAAACACCATACACGTCGGTAAGATACTGCTCAACAGTGTCCACTGTGCGCAATAATTCTTCGTCCCAAATGGAAAGACTTGTGTCCTGAATCGTTACTGCCATTTCAAACGGACGAACACCACCGTAATGTTTGTCCAAGTAATCAAAATCAGCTTTCAAAGGCTCATCTTCATTCAAATCGTCCATCAAAAGGTTGTCGCTTTCAATTTGAAAAACGCCCACGATACTAGATCGG